>CAYYEC010000157.1:0-8334 GCA_964470745.1 uncultured Eubacteriales bacterium
CTGTACCACTTATTTATGCTTAAATTGCTGGACTTATATTCTTCAACTGCTTTTTCCCAATCTTTTTTATCCATGGTATTATTCCTCCATTAGTTTTTGGAGTTATTTTCTCATTGACTTAGTCAAATGGAATGTGGGTAGAGTTTGACGGTTACATATAGCCCTTTTAATAATTTATTCACTTAAATTAAACTTTTCCGCCTACTCCTTTAAATTTATCTACAAAGGCAGAAATTTTCTGAAAAACGCTCTGTTTTTTTGTTAAATATTGAGGATTAAGAGGACTCATTTTAGGAAGAATTTCATTAAGTTCCGTTCCATTTTCACTGGCATATTCTCTTTTTAATGAATTTAAAATATATCTTTTTGCAGCCTCTTCATTAAGTTTTTCAGTATTAATCAATTCTTCTGCTTCACGTTTTTGCTCAGTTTGAGCAAATGAGAAGAAGGCATCAATAATACTTGCTTTATCTTGAATATTGTCTAAATCTGTTTGGTTGATAAAATCGACTACTAAGCTTTCTTTTGCACGGTTCCCTACACTAGAACGAATTAAACGACGTACCTCTTCAACCAATAATTCTTTATCTTTTACTTTTTTATTATTTTCAAAAATAAGTTCAAGAATGTAATCTAAATTTATCTCTTGGGATTTTAAAAGATCTACTTCAAAGACAACATCATCCCAATCAATAGAGGAATTTTCTTTTTCTTTTCCAGTTTTTTCACGACGAAGCCAATCACGAATATCATTATATGAAGAACGATAATCTTGAATAGTTCTTTCTTCCGGTACTTTAATCTCTTGCATAGTAGCAATATCTTCATCACTTACATAATGAGTAGATTTAAAATCTTCCAAAGCTTTTGGGTCATTAATATCAACTGATTGTAACGCTTTTAATCCTGAAAATTCATCATAATTCTGTAGGATATTTTCAATACGCAAATATTCACCAAAAAGTTTAACAAACTCTTTCTTATCCTTTTCAGTAGCAATATCTTCAACATTAGGAAAACGCTCTTGTAGTTCTTTTACTACGTCTACATATCCACGACGGGCTTCACCAGTTACCACATCAGTGAATCCTTCCATATACTCTTTGTAGCTTTTTTCCAGTACAACATTTTTAGTATTTTTATCACCAAAAAGAGTAATTGCGTCTATAGTTGCTTGTTCTAAATCTCTAAAAGTAACAATATTCCCAAAAGTTTTGGTAGAATCATAAATACGATTTGTTCTCGAAAAAGCTTGTATTAAACCATGATACCTAAGATTTTTATCAACAAATAAAGTGTTTAATGCAGGAGCATCAAAACCTGTTAAAAACATTCCTACAACAATTAATAAATCAATCTCTTTGTTTTTTACTCGTTTAGCAAGGTCACGATAATAATTTTGAAATTCCTTACTTTCTACTCCATAATTAGTTTTAAACATGGTATTATAGTCTTTAATTGCTAAGCTTAAAAACTCTTTTGCACTACTATCCATTGCTGAAGGTTCAAAAGTTTCATCAAGAATTTCACCTATAGCACTTTGCTCTTCATTAGCGGCAAATGAGAATATTGTAGCAATCTTAAGAGGTTTATCGCTTCCCTTTTGTAAGTTATTCAATGTTTCATAGTAAAGTTTGGCTGCGTCAACACTACTCACGGCAAACATAGCATTAAATCCTTTTCCATTAGCATTTAAACGATGAGTTTTTATTTTAAAGTTATTAAGAATATATTGAGAAATTTCTTTAATCCGTTCAGGATGTAGTAAAACTTCTTTATTTTCTGCTGCTGATAGCTTTTTCTCGTCCTGTTCTGTTTCAATAGTTTTGAACTTGGGACGTACATCATTATAATCTACTTTAAACTTTAAAACTTTTTCATCTCTAATTGCATCAGTAATTACATAAGAGTGTAACTCTCGACCAAAGACAGTAGCGGTAGTTTCAGAACCTAAAGCATTTTTGGGGAAAATAGGAGTACCTGTAAATCCAAATTGATAGAACTTCTTAAACTTTTTATTAATATTTTTTTGAGCTTCACCAAATTGTGAACGGTGAGCTTCATCAAAAATAAATACCACTTGCTTATTATATATAGGTAATTCTGTTTCGCTTTTAATTAGGTTATTCAATTTTTGAATAGTCGTAACAATAATTTTATTATCATCTTTTTCAATGTTACGCTTTAACCCTGCGGTACTTTCTGAACCATTAACACTGTCAGGAGAAAAGCGCTGATACTCTTTCATAGTCTGATAATCCAGGTCTTTCCTATCTACAACAAAAAATACTTTATCTATAAAATCCAGTTCAGTAGCCAAACGAGCTGCTTTAAAACTAGTAAGAGTTTTCCCCGAACCTGTTGTATGCCAAATATATCCTCCACTTTCAGGGGTTTTCCATTTCTTGGCTAGGTATGCACTCTTAATTTTCCATAAAATTCTTTCTGTAGCAGCAATTTGATACGGACGCATAATAAGCAGGTTATCACTCACATCAAAAACTGAATATTTCAGTAGTACATTCAATAAAGTATTTTTCTGAAAAAATGTAGCAGTGAAATCTTTTAAATCTTTAATCAGGCTATTATCCGATTTTGCCCAATTCATAGTAAAATCAAAACTGTTCTTATCACGTTTAGTAGTATTAGCAAAATAACGGCTATCAGTACCATTAGAAATTACGAACATCTGTAAATATTTAAACAGAGAGTTTTCTGAATTAAAACTTTCTTTACTATACCGATGAACCTGATTAAAGGCTTCACGAATAGCAATTCCACGCTTTTTAAGCTCTACTTGTACTAAAGGTAAGCCATTTACTAAAATTGTAACATCATATCTATTAGCTTGAGTTCCTTTTTGTTCAAATTGTGAAATTACCTGCATTTTATTATTTGCAATATTCTTTTTGTCTAGTAGGTAAATGTTTTGAATATGCCCATCATCAAAGACAAAGTCATAAATATAATCATTATGAATTTTACGAGTTTTATCTATATGGTTATCACCAGGTTTATCTAAAAATTGTTCACAAAATCTACGCCATTCATCTTTTGAAAACTGCACATTGTTGAGGTTTTGCAACTGTACTCTAACATTAGCAAGCATCTTTTCAGGAGTGGCCAAACTTGGTAGATATTCATAACCTTGATTTACTAAATCTTTTATAAGTTCTCGTTCCAAATTAGCTTCCGTTTGATAACCAGCCCCTTGTTCCTCTATCTTCATATAATTATCTAAAACTATAAAGTTTTTTGATTCTGCAATTGGTTTGTAATAAATCATTAATTTCCCTCCTTCTATAAATAGCATTTATTTTCTTCGTCTTATTTAAATTGATAATTTCTCTTAATTTCTTTCAGTAAATAATCTAAAACACGTTTATCATCATCTGATAATTCAGCTACTTCATCTCCTGAATGTTTTGAATGACTTGATATATTAATAATTCTTGTCTCATAAGGATTAGTATTCCCATTTGTATCTTTAGGTAGAAGTTCTCCCCAGTTGTCATAACCTAAAAAGGTTGATGTTTTCTCCAAAATATTTCTTAGAAAATTAAAGTGATACTTTTTTAACTGTCCTGTTTCAATAGCTTTTTCAATTTCACTTTTTAAGAAAAGATGATATGAAAAAGGAGAATCATTGTTTTGAGGTATTAAATCATATTCTCCATCTTCATTTTTTTTGAGAAAATACTTTTTAAATTTATCCTTCTTAAGCTCATTATGCAGCACATTATAAAATAAAGGATTATGTGTTGTTATAATAAATTTAAGGTCTGATTCATTAGATTTTATTAATTGTGCCAAGTTTACTGCTAACTCAATTAAGTGGTTATCATCTAATGAACTTACAGGGTCATCTATAAATACATATTCCAGTTGGTCAAATTGATCTGTTTCTCTATCAATTGGTTCATCTACATTTAATACATCTATAACTTGTTCAAGTAGAGAATAAAAAACACACCATACAAAGTTACTCTCTTCACCTTTTGAAATTTTAATGTTATCTGAACGCTCATCATTACCACGCTCATGTGAAAAGGTTATTTCTGTAAAAGCTCTTACTGTTACATTATTCCCATCCTTATCTTTAATAGAATATTCTTCATTAAAATGTGGCGTTAATTTTTCATCGGCATAATGTTGGAAATTTGAAACAATATTACGATCTTGTCCTTGGTCTTCAAAAATCCATTTTGTAAATGAGTTAGGATGAATTTTTAGTTTTAGTTCAGTATCATTTTTTAAATCATTATCCCAATAAAACAAATCTTCTGTAAAGGCATTGTAATAAAGCATTTTTTTACCAACAACTTCTGATTCCTCTAACTCCGTATCTCCATCTGCTTTAGGTTCCACTATCAATTTGAATTCTCGTGAAAGTCTTGTTTTACCAGTTCCGTTAAAAGCATAAATCAGTTGAACTGTTTTATTATTATCTTTCAACTTTTGTGCAATATCAGTTAATGAAGCACCCATATTATATCTCTACCTCCTTTTTTGGAAAGCTAAGAAGCATATTACGGTAATATTCGTATTGTTTTTGACGTAACTCAATTTCACGAGGTAAACCCTCGGTAATTGAGTATGTCAATGCGTCGAATTTATCGAGAATAGAGACAATATGTTCTTGTTTGTTAAGAGTTGGGATAGGGAATTTTATATCTTTTACCATTGGTTTGGTAAGTTGGGGAATACCACTTTTTGACACATTGTAATTATCCTCAATAGTTTTCATATAATAATAAGCATACTTTAAATTTAAATTAATTTTTGGTGTTAGAACTAATAAACGAACTATTGGGAAAAAAGGTTTGTCTCTAAAACTAGTCCATCCTATAGTACCTCTTGCAGATATAGTTAGGCTTGGTTTCTCAATTTTGGCTTTATCAGTCCAACCATATAACGCTTTATCATCTATTCCATTAGATAAGACAGGAATGTTAAATTCTTCTGTTTTTATATCGGATAATGCATCTTTCGGTACATCCCCACCAGCAAAAATATCAAATATTTCCTCCAAAGTCTTCCACTCAACTTCACCCTCTTCAAAAGTCAACAGCTTATCACGATAATACTCATATTGATTTTTACGAGCTGTAAGCTCTGCTGTAAGCTCTGCTGTAAGCTCTGTGAACGTATCCAAAATACGGACAATTTCAGTTTGGATGTGAAGGGGGGGAATGGGGATTATTATTCTTGACATATCAGTAGCTGAAACATCAATAACCTTTGTACCTTTAGAATATTTTCTTTTCTGACTTGCAAACATTTCTGTTTGTGTAAAATAGACAAAGTATTTGCCTAAAATCTGATTTGTTGGTTTAAAAATTGTTGCATGCCCGCCAGTAACAGCTTGCACTTTACCAAGATAAGCAACGGCTTTGCCAACATCTGCTAAATTTTCACTCGTATTTGTTATAACAACATCACCCGTATCAACTTTTTTTAATTTTTTAGCCGTCTCAGATGAAACGAAAGAAATTGTTTCTGTCGTAAATGTGCCGTAATAAGTGTAAATCTGGCCGTAATGAATTGCCGGAACCCCAGTTTCTGTAAAATCTGTTTTTGGTAAACCATTACCACGAACTAACTCACCAACTTCCCCCAAACTCTTCCACTCCACCTCAACCCCATCAAGCAATTTATCCATAAAGTCCATATTTACACATCCTCTGTCTTAAATTCACTATATCCCTCATAATAATAACTTACATCAATCCCTTTCATAAATAAAGCACGGTCATCAATTTTATTGGTAAGGGCTTGTTTAAGAAGATGTTTAATCTCAATATCTTTAACAACACTTCGTTGCATTGCAGATAGATACTCCTCTTTGTCAACAAGATTCCAATCTATTACCTGTTTAATCTCTTTTTTGAGTATAAGGTCAAGCCATATACGAGTAGCTCGACCATTTCCTTCTCGAAAAGGGTGAGCAATGTTCATCTCAACATATTTTTCAATGATTTGATTAAAGGTCGTTTGAGGCATTTTATCAATATTCTCCAATGAGTACTCAAGATACATAAGAGGAGCAAAGCGAAAATCTCCTTTAGCAATATTGACAGTTCTAATCTTTCCTGCAAAGTCATATATATCTTCAAAGAGATAGTTGTGAATGTAGGCAAGTCCCTCAAAAGTGCCTACTTTTACCTTGTTAATATCTTTAGAATCAAAAAGCTGTTTGGCTTTTTGTTTGCTGATTTTCTCTTCTACTTTGGATAGTTCTATCTGATTGGTAATATTCAATTTATTTTCTAAAATCATGATTCAATCACCTCAATAATGCCATCAATTTCGGCACGTAGCCTATCAATCTTTGCTACAGTCGTTTTTATTTCTGCATTTAGTTCATTTATATCAATGACCTCTCTAGTGTCTTTTGCTTCTACATAAGAGCTTACAGATAGGTTATAATCATTTTGAACTATAGTGTCATAGTCAACGGATTTTGCAACATGCTCAATATCTTCTTTACTGTCAAACATTTTCATAATTTGCTCAATATGTTTATCAGTAAGTATGTTATTATTAGTTTCTTTTTTATAAAAATCTACACCACTTGCATCAATAAATTGAGTTTTATTATCGCTTTTATGCTTAGAAAGAACCAAGATATTAACAGCAATTGAAGTCCCGTAAAAAAGGTTAGGTGCTAATGAAATAACAGTTTCAACAAAGTTATTATCAATCAGATACTTTCTAATTTTCTGTTCTGCACCACCACGGTAAAAAATACCGGGGAAACAAACTATAGCAGCACGTCCTTTACTTGAAAGATAACTAAGAGCATGAAGTACAAATGCAAAATCGGCTTTAGACTTTGGAGCTAATACTCCTGCTGGGGCAAATCTTTCATCATTAATAAGAGTTGGGTCATCACTTCCAAGCCATTTTACTGAATAAGGTGGATTAGATACAATAGCATCAAAGGGTTTTTCATCACCAAATTGAGGCTCTAAAAGAGTATTTCCTAAAGCAATATTAAATTTATCGTAGTTTATATTATGCAAAAACATATTCATACGGGCAAGGTTATAGGTTGTATGGTTAATCTCCTGTCCATAAAAACCGTCTTCAACAATATGAGCATCAAACTGCTTTTTTGCTTGTAATAATAGTGAACCTGAACCTGCTGCAGGGTCATAAATCTTATTAATGGTTGTTTGCTTATGCATTGCTAATTGAGCAATAAGTTTAGATACACACTGGGGTGTAAAAAACTCACCTCCGGATTTACCGGCATTTGCAGCATAATTAGAGATTAAAAACTCATAGGCATCACCAAAAAGGTCGATGTGATTATCTTCAAATTCACCAAAATTAAGCCCTTCAACGCCTTTAATTACAGCAGCTAAACGACTGTTTTTATCCTTTACAGTGTTTCCTAATCTATTGCTTGTAGTGTCAAAATCAGCGAATAATCCTTTAATATCCAATTCAGATGGATAACCATTTGCTGAACTTTCAATAGCAGAAAATATAGCAGCTAAATCTGTATTCAAACTTTCATTTGTATTAGCAGTTTTCGAAATATTAATAAATAACTGACTAGGATATATGAAATAACCTTTTGTTTTAATTGCATCATCTTTAATTTCTTTAGTTATAATATCATCAGAAAGTTCTGCATAATTGACGCTTTCGTCGCCACCTTCAATATAGCTAGAAAAGTTCTCACTAATAAAACGATAAAAAAGAGTTCCTAAAACATATTGTTTAAAATCCCATCCATCTACAGATCCACGCACATCATTGGCTATTTTCCAGATTTGAGATTGTAATTCAGCTCGTTGTGCTGCACATGACATTTGTATACCTCCAATTATTATAATGAGCACTCTCGGAAACTCTAAAAGTCCGAGTTTGCTCTATTTTTTGTTCTACTTTTCTTTTTTCCCTCCAAGAATTTTTATAAATATACTTGACAACTGTATAAAATTTTATGGCGAAGCCCTTAGAAAAAATACTTTTCTAGGAGCTGATATTAATGTTTTCTTCTTGGACTTCTCACACTGACTATTTACATTTTATTTCTCAGTATATCTCTGCACTTGATCACTCTGAATACCTTCCATATTGCTTGAGCTTCAAATAATTGCAAAGTTATATTATAGAAGGTATACTCAATAACCATTTTATCTCTTTGTGATTAATTATGCAATTGGATTGTCAACACTTTTTTGGTTCTTTCCATAGTTAATTGAATAAAAAAATAATTTGTTATCGTTTTGCTCATTTATAGCAGTACAATATAAAAATACCATATATTTGCGAAATAGGCTATTAACGTAATGGCTGTATATTCTGCGGTTTTGGTAT
>CAYYEC010000158.1:0-5128 GCA_964470745.1 uncultured Eubacteriales bacterium
CTGATAACTAACATTATTACGATTTCACCTGTAATAAATACATTTACAAATTTCATTTGGGCTTTGAAATTTTTATCTCTATAGTCTGCGCATACTTCCTTCATATCTTTTTCAAATTCATCTCGTTTACTATTATGAATAATAAGATTTTTATGACCTCTTATAAGATTTGATATATATTTGAAGAATGTATTTTGAAGGTCTCGTGCCTGAGACATCAATTTTCGAGCTGCCTTACTGTAAAAATAAAAAATTGCCGATGCAATTATAGTTGCAATCATTGAAATAAGTAAACCATTCATACTTAGTACACTTAGGTATACATAACAGAAAATTAAGCTTACCAGACTCGTCATCATGGTAACTATAATAGAAATACTATTACTTATGACATCTGTATCGTTATTTAATCCTGTTTCTATTTTCCCACTTTCAATGTTTTCAAATTTGCTATGTTGTGCTTTTAATATGAGTTCAATCAAATTAGCTCTTTTTTGATAAACTATATCATTTGTAGTTTTAGTTAAAATTGTACGTATAACTTTCTGACCAATAATTCTAAGAACAAGTGAACAAATAAAATATATTATTAAGCCTCGTGCGCCATCAGCATCTCTTTGAACAGCAGTATTTATTAAAAATATTGAAAAGGTGTCTGCAAAACCATTTATAATTGATAAACCTATTAAGGAAGAGTAATCAACCTCTCTTTCTTCATCTTTAAAAATATATGAGAGGCTTTGATAAATATAAAAAAGTGCAAATGTAATAGATAATGAAACAGCTAAATACTTTATACTTATAGGACCGGAAATTTCAATATAATTCCAAGTTAACCCTTCAAATAATATATCCGGCATATTATATATACAAAAAGATACTATACCTAATAAACTAAAAGAAAATATAAATACTAATAATTCTTCAATTCCAAATTTAGAAAATTTTCTCCTTTTCTTTGTCACTTGTATAATTACATTGACAATCAGTATAGCAAGTATTAAAGACATAGCATAACCTATATATGTAACTGACCAAGATAAGTTGTTCATTATTCCCTCCAGTTAAAAGTTGATATTATCTTGCAAAAAGTTCTATATTTCGTCAACATTTTTCTATGAATAATCTAATTGTTATTATATAGCAATGAAAATTCTAATTCAATACTAAATTACTAATAATATTCTTTTTTGTTTTATATAATAAAAAAGGATATAAAAATAAAAATATAACTTTTTTTATCTTTATATCCTTTTATACTGTAATAACAGTTTTAACTTGCGAATTTTGTAAATCTATATATGTATTGATATTTTACACTTTTACTGGATTTTACTAGTAATTAATAACATAACTATTCTAATTCATCTAGCGTCAGATGAAAGCTTGGAATAAAATTTTCCATGAAATAATTAACCTCTGGACTATCAATATCATTTATTGTCTTTAAAATAGAATCCCCCGCTTTTTTAAACTCTGTATTTCCCGCCTTTTCTTCTTCAATACACTTAATATATGCAGAAATTCTATCTGCAGCTTTTACTAAGCTCCAAAGTTCCTTTTCTTTTTCATCATGAAGTAATATTGAAGAGTATGAATCTACAATTTCTTCCGGCAGCATTGATAGAAGCTTATTTGTAGCTAAATTCTCTACGTCCTTAAAGGCTCTACTAATCTCCGGGTTAAAATATTTTATTGGAGTAGGCATATCTCCTGTTATTGTTTCATTGCAATCGTGAAACATAGCCAATATAGCAGTCCTTTCTGGATTTACACCTCCATTGTAAAATTTATTCTTAATTATAGCCAATGCATGAGCTATTAATGCTACTTGATGGCTATGCTCCTGTATATTCTCAGATTGAGTATTTCTCATTAATCCCCATCTATTTATGTATTTCATCCTTGCCAGAAAAGCAAAAAAGTTGTGTCTCATTTGTCTCTCATCCTTATTCTTTAGAATTTATATATCAACTTACATATATTTTTAATAAATTTAATTAATACAAAAACAGTATACCAAACATATGTTCTTGTCAAGAAAAACTTTTCCTTATTCTATTATTTTATTTTTAATAAAATCCACTTATATCTCCTCCTGATAATAGTTCAGCATTAAATCTTCCAGTGTATCCCTTCTCCTAATAAGTTTTTCTTTTCCATTTGATTCTATTAATATCTCAGCCGGACGAAGCCTTAGATTATAAGTCGAGCACATTGAATATCCATATGCCCCGGCATCCAAAACAGCTAAAATATCTCCTTCACTTATAATTGGTAGTTCTCTATCCTTCGCAAGAATATCTCCGCTTTCGCAGATATTTCCTACGATCGTTACTTTCTCCATTTTTTCACTTTTTTCTTTTAAAATTAGACTGTCATCCCTATAGACTTCAATTTCGTGATAAGAATCATATAAGACTGGCCTCATAAGGACATTTAATCCAATATCAGTTCCAATATATTTTATTCCATAATTTATTTTCACCGAATTTACACTTCCTAAGAGTACTCCACTTTCTGCAACTATATATCTGCCTGGCTCAACCTTTATTTTTATCTCTCTTCCATATTCATTCATCCATTCATTTAGTATTTCTGATAATTTTCTACCTAAATCTGCTATATCCAATCTATCTTCACCATTCTGTTTTTTGTATGGGATTCCAAATCCTCCGCCCAAGTCTACGAATTCGAGATCATCAAAATTTGATGCTATCTGGAGAAGTGACTTAACTCCTTCCAAGTAAGGTGTTCCATTAAGAAATAAGGATCCAACGTGTTGATTTATCCCTATGATCTTTAGATAATACTTTTTAGCTATCTCTTTCACTTCATTTACTAAAGATTCTTGAACTCCAAATTTTGTTTTATTACCAGCTGTTACAACCTTTTCATGGTGACCTGCACCTACACCCGGATTAAATCTTACAGCAACACTTCCTCCCGGGTTTAACTTCCCAAATAGTTTTAACTGAGCAACAGAATCTACACTAACTGTAACTCCCTTTTCTATTGCAAAGATCATTTCATCGGCAGATACATTATTGCCTATATATAGAATATCAGAAGGATTAAATCCGGCTTTAAGAAGCATAAATATCTCCCCTGGTGACATTGCATCTACATTCAGTCCCTCATTCCTAATTATTTTTAGAAGTTCTAAATTTGAATTTGCTTTTATTGAATAGTTTACATTAAACCATGGATAAGGAATTAGATTCTTAATTTCTCGACAACGATCACGTAATATATTTTCATTATAAACATACAATGGGCTGCCATACTTTTTTAATAAATCTTTAGTACTTGTATTTCCCCAAAAGTTTTCTTCCAATGATTTACAATTCATTTTATTTTCCCTCCTCAATTTCTGCTAATCTAATTTCATTTTTTAGCGAATCCTTTATAAGTTCCACAAGAGGTCTATTCTTGGAATAAAGGCACGAATCTGTTTCTTTACCTGAAAGCTCTCCGGTAAGTACATGAGATGTGTCAGCAATAAGCCTGATTTGTCCGGAAGACTTTTGTATTTTATGAATAACAATATCAGGTATTTCAACCTTTTTTGCAGCTATAACAACTACTTTCAATCCTCTTTTAGCAGCTCCTATTAATTCGTCTTTTATATAGGGTAATTCTTGCTCTGCTAGAGAAACATAGATTCTTTCCTTTGCATTATTAATTATGTTTTTCATTTTATCAACAATGTGATTTAATCCAGTTATAGTTATGTATGGCTCTAAAGCCATTCTTTTTATAGGACACTCTCTTTTAATCTCCTTAATAATTTGCTCCATTCCTCTTATGATATTTGTACAGTATTCTTCTACGGCTATAGCCATATATTTTTGTACAGCGCCTTCAATAATATAGGCTCCGCCCTTTTCTACTAACCCTGCAAGAGCTTGATAAGTATTCGCTCTTGGAATTCCTGTTATTTTAGCTGCCTCATAACCTGTTAAATTTCCTTCTCTGCATAAAGCTACATATAATTGAGATTCATGTTTAGTAAGACCTGTTTTCATAAGATTATCAATTAAGTTCATCAAATCACTCCTTAGCATTAGTAGTAGTGATTACTACTACTAATAAGCTTAACATATTTTTCTTATTTGTCAACTATAAAAAAGCAAAAATAAAAAATACTTTATTGAATTTAAGTATTTTTTATTTTTGCTTTTTAAATAAATAAGTAATATCTTATCTTAACTCTCAGTTATATTTTAGACCAATCGTTTCATCTAGTCCCAGCATTATATTCATATTTTGAATTGCCGCACCGGAAGCACCTTTGCCAAGATTATCCAATCGTGCCAACACATGAATTTGCTCATCATTTCCAAATACAAAGATATCAATTCTATTTGTATCGTTACATCCTTCTGCATTTAAAAATCCATCTTTAACAGCCAGGTTACTATCAAATGGCATAACTTTTATAAAAAATTCAGACTCATAGTATTTATAAAACATTTCCCATACATCTTTAGCATTTACTTTTTTACTAATTAATCTTGCAACTAGCGGGATTGAAACAACCATTCCTTTATAAAAATTTGCAACCACAGGAGTAAACAGAGGAGGATAAGCAAGTCCAGAAACCTTTTGCATTTCCGGTAAATGCTTATGATTTAAATTAAGTGCATAGTGTTTAGGGCTTCCGGGAGATTCAAACCCTGAATTTGGATCTTCAAACTTTTCTATTAGTTTCTTTCCTCCACCGCTGTAACCAGTAATAGAATTGCATGTTATTGGATAATCAGCAGAAATTACCCCTTCGTTTATAAGAGGATACACCAATGACGCAAAAGCAGTAGCATGACAACCTGGATTTGCAACCCTTTTAGCATTTTTTATAAACACTCTATGACTTTTACTAAGTTCAGGGAAACCATAAGCCCAGTCTGAATTAGTTCTATGTGCAGTGCTGGCATCAATAACACGTGTATTCTCGTTTGTAATAAGTGAGACTGATTCTTTAGCAGCTTCATCCGGAAGACACAAAAATACTATATCAGCTGCATTAATCAGACAGCTCCTAGCTTTTGTATCCTTACGCTTTTCAGGGTCAATTTCTAATATATTTAAATCATTTCTTTTTGATAAATAATCATGAATTTTTAAT
>CAYYEC010000158.1:5138-8252 GCA_964470745.1 uncultured Eubacteriales bacterium
CAGTAGTTCCTTCTTTTCCATCTACAAATACATTGTATTTCATTTAAACCACCTCTTTTAATTATATAATGTATAATTATACAGATAAAAGTATATTTATGCAAGTATTTTATTTTATTTCTTGGAATAAAAAGGTCTGCTAAAAAACAATTTTTTTGAGAAGAATAGTATAGTGCTTATTAAACTTGTTATGAAATGCACTATTTGTGGTATACTTTTATATAATATTTCAAAAAATTTTATAACAAACTATAGAAAGGTAGATTAATTTCTTGGATACAATAAGATTGACAATAATTGCTGTAATACCAGGTATAGCTTTAATGCTTGCCTTATATTTAACTGATAGGTATGATAGAGAACCTCCAAAACTTTTATTTAAGATTTTTATTTTAGGAGCTCTTTCTGCTCTTCCTACAATTTTGGTTGAAAAGCTGCTAAGTTCAGTAAATGTTTTTGGCGGAATTATAGGTATAGCATTTTCAGCTTTCATAGTAGCTGGATTTACTGAAGAGTTTTTCAAACGTCAAGTTGTATTAAAATTTGCTTTTCATCATCCTTCATTTGATGAAAAATTAGATGGAATTATTTATTGTGCATTTTCAGCATTAGGGTTTGCGACCTTTGAAAATATACTTTATGTTGTCTTAAGATTCTCAGCCAACCCGTATGTAGGTATCTATAGAGGCATACTCTCTGTACCGGCACACATGCTATTTGCTATTACTATGGGATATTATTTATCATTAGCTAAATTTTCATATGATAATAAAACAAGCTTGTTTTTCTATAGAAAATCTTTATTTAGTCCGATTATTTTGCACGGAGTTTTTGATTTTATATTAATGGCAAATATTCCTATACTTATGATTGTATTTATACCATTTGTAATTTATCTTTGGGTGGCTAATCTAAAGAAACTTAATCAATATTATTCTGAATCAAAACAGACTCAGTAGGCAAGTCCTTAGCATAATTAGTTCCCTCAACATTTTCTTGTGTTGAGGGAATTTATATCAGATATATTGGTGTGTGTCAAATAAGTATTGGTGTGTGTCAAATAAGAACCGTCCCTGTTTGGCTCGTAAAATTATTCCAGAATATTTTTAAAGAAATTTGCAAGTACTTTTATTTCTATCTTTTAGGTCACTTCATAACATAGTCTTAAAAAATATATCTTTATAATCAAGTTTAAAACTCGTTTCTTCAATGTTACAATAATATTATCCTATTATATGGATAATGCGAACAAAATTAATCACATTTCGCCTTTCTCAATTTGATAAGTTAAATAACTTCAGGTTTTCATAATGCGCTGTTAACAAATAAATTGTTTGTTCCTCTTTTACTAACATTATCACTCTAATATTTCCCAACACAGTTGTCAATAATCTTACTAGGAGGGACAAAAATGCAATCAAATAAAACATGCCCGTTGGTTGAACAGTATCTGAGCTATCTTGTTGTAATAAAAGGCCGATCTGATAACACTATTCTTGAATACCGTACAGATCTACTTATGTTTTTCGCATTTGTCTTAGCTACTCGTAATACCCCTATCATTGAAAAAAATTTTACTGTGGTAGATTTAGACTTTATAAAATCAATCTCACTTACTGATATGTATGCTTTTATTGCTTATTGTCAGACATCTCAAAAATCTTCTGCAGGTACAAGAGCAAGAAAGATCGTGTCTATTCGTCAGTTTTGGAAGTATCTTAAAACTAAAGCTCATCTCATAGATAATAATATTGCTGAAGAGCTTGAAACTCCCAAATTACCAAAACGTATCCCAAAATATCTTAGTTTGGAGGAGTCAGTACGATTATTGATTGAATGTAAAAGGTTCCCAAGAGATCATTGCATAATTACTATTTTTCTAAACTGTGCCTTAAGATTATCAGAATTAGCAAGTCTAAATATTGATCAAATTAGCAGTGACATTTTAACAATAATAGGGAAAGGTAATAAAGAGCGAAAGATTTTTCTCACACCTGCAGCAAAAAAAGTAATTAACACTTGGTTACATGTGAGGAATACCCTTGATGTAAACACAAATGCCCTATTCATTTCAAGAAATAGTCGCAGGCTTACTACCAGGGCTGTTCAAAATATTGTAAAAATATATTATTGTATCAGAACTGGATTCTAATTCCCTATCCACCCATAAGCTAAGGCACACTGCAGCAACGCTTATGTATAAATACGGGAAAGTGGATATACGCTCTCTTCAGGAAATTCTTGGACATGAAAGTGTTGCTACAACAGAAATTTATACTCATATTGATGAACATCAATTGCAGTCTGCGGTAAATTCGAATCCTCTTGCCATGATGTTTAACTAACGGCACTAATGCCACCTTGGTAGATGGCATTTTGTTTTCCCTCGACAGATAATGCGAAGTTGAAGTTCTATAATTCAAATTCCCCTTATGCTCATTTTGGACAATTTACAATTATCTAGTGAATTCGAGTCCCCTCACCTCTACTGCCTAAAATGAGCATCATTGATACAATTTAGCTTTTCCTCATTCATTGCACCAAAGGAGGGTGCATTTTGGTGAGGGGGTGCATCTAAATTTCGGTGCCTTTAACTGCATTTTTTTATAATAATAAACAACTTAGTCCTCCCCCATTACCCTATTCGTATTTTTACAGGCTTATTTTGTAAAACACCTTCAATTCTATCAAGAATATCGTTTGAAATCTTCAACCCGCTCGCTCCAATATTGCTTTTTATCTATTCAGGTTTTGATGCCCCAGATATCAAACTGCCTATTATCGGACGCCTAAGTATCCGTGCGAGAGCAAGGCTTGACAAGCTAATACCAAGATCATTTGCTATTTTGATCAATTCTTCTGTATTGTAAAGATTCATTTCTGTAAGCAAGGCATGCAAAACTGTTTAACAAAACTCCTGGTGTCTACTGATCTATTTTACCTCTCGTAATCCTTATTTCAAGCACCTTCCCTACGCAGGAATAAACAGATTTCGCTTTAAACATCACATTAACTTTGCTTTTATTTAATGTAAGCTCCTTGGGTATTTCATAAAACATATAATATTTTTCATTATCACTAATCTCGATGGTCTGTTCAGCAACAACATTACCA
>CAYYEC010000159.1:0-8250 GCA_964470745.1 uncultured Eubacteriales bacterium
TCTAACACAATATATAGGCATAAGAATTCTCCTTTTGAGGTTTTCGATCTCATTCAAAATGAAACCTTTGGGATTTTAGACCCAAAAGTAGTAGAAGATTTTTTGACAAATATAGCAGCTTATTATATAGGTGACTTTGTAAAATTAAATAATGAAGAAATAGCTGAGATTATATATATAAATTCAAGACATATTTCCCAACCAATTGTAAAAACAAAGAATGAATTCATTGATTTATCTCAAAATACAGGAATTAAAATTACAGAATTGGTATAAAATGGCTAATATATGAAAATGTGTAAATAAATACATGGAAAATAAGAAAAAAAAATTTAGCTTTCTTCTATTATTTAAAACAAAAATCATTAAAATATCATGTATATATTAAAATTATTTGTCGAACAAAATTAGATTTAGATATTTATTTTCGAAATCTTTTCATAGGAAAATTATGCAACCTTAGGTATAATATACCCATAAAATATTTGGGAGGAAGTTAATTTATGAATAGGTTGTTTAATACAAGTATTGAATTAAAATCTAATGAAAGTGAAATTGAATTAAAAGACTCTATGAAATTGGAATACTATCTTTTAGAAAGTATTTTAGAAAATTATGATGAGTTAAATGGTAAAGCTACATTTGGAATTGAAGTCATAAAAAAACATGGAGAATCAGTTCTAGAATGCTCAAAAATTGAGAATATTTTTTGTTCGAAAGAAGATACTCAGAATTTATTAAATATGTTTGCAAGAAATTCAGTAACCCCTGTTAGTATGAAGTATGTTTTAGATGATATGCTGGGAGCCTGAGTATTCTAAATTTAAGCTAAAATATGTAATTATTACATATTTTAGCTTAAAAAATTTAATTTACTTCAAAATTATAATTTAGTCCAGAATTATTATCCCAATTTTCTGCACTATCTTTGAAGCAAACATTAAGAGTATCAGATTTAAGAACAGGTATTATAGCTTCAAAGCTTGTCTTTGTTTTTTTCATTTCAAAATCTGATATATTATCCCATTCTTCTCCAAAACCAACATGTGCATATATAGTAGAAGCTCCATTTTTGGATAGCCATCCATCATAAATAATTTTTGCTTTATCACCTTGACTGGGAACTGCGGGACTTAATGTAACACCATTTTCAATATAATCTTTATTTTTACTTGCTCTTGGCATATTTTTGCCTCCTTTCTGTATTTATTATTGTCTCCAAAAAGAAAAAAAATGTACAGAAATAAATTGGATTTAATAGTTACTTTAGAGGAACAGATTTTAAATAATAAAATATTTATATACAAATGTATATAAAAAATTAACAGGTAATGCAAGAAATATTTGACAATTAATAAAAACAATGTAAAATATAGAGTGGAATATTTAATTGGAAAATAATCAAACTAATGCATAAACATGTTAATAATTAAATATTTTATAGAATGAATACTAATTAGCTAAAGAAAGGAATGACATAATGAAGGCAATTATTTTAGCAGGAGGGGAAGGGAAGAGATTACAACCACTAACATATAAAAAACCTAAGCCAATGCTTCCAATAGTAAATAAACCTGTTATTCATCACATAGTTGAACTACTAAAAAGGCAAAATATAGATGAACTGTTTATTACATTGCATTATTTGCCAGAAAAAATTAAGGAGTATTTAAAAGATGGTAAAGAGTTAGGAGTATCTATAAAGTATTTTGAAGAAGATAAGCCATTGGGAACAGCAGGGAGTTTAAAAGCGATGCAGGAGTTTTTAGAGGATGAATTTGTTGTTATAAGTGGAGATGCAGTTACGGATATTAATATATCAAAAGTTATAGATTTTCATAAAAAACATAATTCAATAGCTACTGTTGTATTAAAAAAAGTTGAATATCCTCTAGATTATGGGGTAGCAATCATAGATAAAAATAATAGAATCAATAAATTTGTAGAGAAGCCAAGATGGGGTGAAATATATAGTGATACTGTAAATACAGGAATATACGTATTTTCAAAGAAGATATTGGAATTTATTATTGAAAATAAGCAATTTGATTTTAGTAGAGATTTATTTCCTATCTTACTTGAAAAGAAGTTACCTTTTTATGGGTATATTACTGAATCCTATTGGAAAGATATCGGAAAGTTTAGCCAATATAAGCAAGCCAATATTGATGCATTAGAACAAAAAGTTAATTTGAATATTGAAGGATTAAACAATAACAATATTTGGATTGGAGAAGGTAGTGTTATTGATAAAACAGTAAACATAAATTCACCTTGCCTGATAGGCAAAAACTGCATAATAAAGTCAAATACAAAAATTGATTCATATAGCATTATAGGAGATTCTAACGTTGTTTATGAGAATTGTAATATCGCAAAAAGTATACTATGGGAAAAAAGTGAAATAAAAGAAAATTTACAAATTAATGATTCAATTGTTAATGAGGGTATAGTATTAGAGCAAAGCTATAATATTTTAAAAGATTTTGCTATACATAAAAACGGGATAAATGAAAATCAACTACTGCTTTATAAGATATAAAAAAGTTAACCAATTTATAAGTGTAAATTTGATTCAGTATTTTAAATATGAATAACTGTAAATCAAATACAGTTATTCATATTTAAAAATTCATAATAATTAGTACTTCTTATATTTACTGAAGCTGCTGCTTCATTTGGTCAAATTTTTGAACAGCTTGTTGAACTTGCTGAAGCTGGGCATTTGGTGCGGCATACCAGCCTTTTTGTTTCATTGCATTGTATAAATTAAATTGCAATTGTTGAGTTTCAGTAATTATTTTATTTAACTCATTTCTCAAATTTGGACATGTTGCTTCACTTAGAAAAGTACTATAAGAGTTAATTAATTGCTTTTCAGTGGTTAAAGCATCACCCATCAAATCTTGCTCTGATAAATTTGCATTATTTTGCATAATATTTACCTCCTAAAAAAAATTTTTTTAATAATCCTTATTGCTGAGGCTTATTTTCAGATTTTAGATAATTAAATAGAGTATCAAAATGCCGTTTGTGCATTTGCGCTGCCTGCTGACAAAGATTTTTTAAATTTGAATCAGTACAATAATTAGAATAAAGACTCAATTTTTTATTACTTAATGCTTCATGAGTTAATTGGTCTTCCAATATTGTAAAGTTTTTACTTGTAAGCATGGCTTGGAAATTTGCATTTGAATTAAAGTCCATATTTATCCCTCCTTATTTTTAGTTTAGATTCCGAAACTTCACAATGAATCAATTATATAATTTGCAAATATCAATGAATTATTCATATAAATGTAATTTATATAAAGAAGAAAAACAAATATTAAGAAATTTATTAGTTTTGGATTCAGAAATAATATGCTTGATTTTATATAAAATACATGTTAAATTAAAATTTATAAAATAATGGATAAAGAATTGGAGCAAAGTATGTTAAACGATTTGAAGTATTGGGTTTGGTTAAGTTCATTACCTGGAATAGGGTCAAGAAGAAGCTATAATCTACTGCAGCATTTTAAGTCTCCTAAAAATATATGGAACTGTAGCATAAATGATTTAAGAGGCTTGGATTTTTTATCAATAAATAACGCATCAAAGCTGCTAGACAGTAAATACAAAGATAAAGTAGAAATACATTTGGATAACATTGTAAAAAATGATATTAAAATTGTAACAATAAATGATAGCTACTATCCGGATTATTTAAAAAATATATATGACCCTCCAGTTGTTTTATATATGAAGGGCACTCTTCAAAAGAATGAAAAAATAGTAGCAGTTGTTGGGTCAAGGAAGGCAACTTTATATGGACTGGATATTGCAGAGAAAATATCATATGAACTGACAAAGTGTGGAATTACTGTTATTAGTGGTATGGCAAGAGGAGTAGACTCGAAAGCCCATAGAGGTGCATTAGGTGCAAAAGGGAGAACTATAGCTATATTAGGATGTGGATTAGATATTGTTTACCCTTACGAGAATAAATCCCTTCGCGATGAAATTGTGAAAAATGGAGCGATAATTTCGGAATACGTTCCAGGAATTCCGCCAATTTCAAGAAATTTTCCTGCAAGAAATAGAATAATAAGTGGAATGTCTTTAGGGGTTGTTGTCATTGAAGCCGGAGAAAAAAGCGGGTCATTAATCACTGCCAATTTTGCTTTAGAACAAGGGAGAGAAGTTTTTGCTGTGCCTGGTAGTGTCATGAGCTTAAATAGCAAAGGAACTAACAAGCTAATAAAGGACGGAGCAAAAATAGTTACAGAAATAGATGATATACTGGAAGAAATCAAAATATTCAAAGATGTAGATTTATTTAATAAAAAAAATGAAATTGTTGATATGAAGAATTCTAAGTTGAAGGATTTACCAAGAGAAGAACGGATAATAGCTGAATGCCTTATTCTTAAAGAACTTCATATAGATAACTTAGCAGCAAAAACAGGTCTTACTATTCAAGAAGTTAATTCTTTATTAATTATGATGGAATTGGATGGTATTATTGAGCAAATGCCAGGGAAAATATATAAATTAAAATAAAAGTCAACACAAAAAGTAGTATGATTTTATAATAATATACAAAAAAATAATATTATTTGAAGAAAATTTGTTTAGATTTTGTATATTATATAATGATTGCTCTTTACATAAAATAATTTGAATGATATCATTTGGTATGTTATAGTATAAAAAAGTTTAAATAGTGAAATTTAATTAATTAAGAAGAATATAAATTTAAAGTGGGTATTTTATATGTTTTGCAATAAACGTTTACAGTATTTATTTTTATATTGCAAAATCCTAAACCTTAATTCATATGTTGCACATTTTTCCCATATAAATTCTTTTGTGCAGCATATATAGAAAAAATCTTTGGAGGAGTATAATGGCAAAATATCTGGTTATAGTTGAATCACCAGCAAAAGCAAAAACAATTGGAAAGTTTTTGGGGAAAAATTATAAAATTGAAGCTTCAATGGGCCATTTAAGAGATTTACCTAAGAGTCAAATTGGTGTTGATGTTGATAATAATTTTGAACCCAAGTATATAACTATTAGAGGAAAGGGAGATTTACTTTCGAAGCTAAAAAAAGAAGCAAAGAATGCAGAAAAAGTTTTCCTCGCTACTGACCCTGATAGAGAAGGCGAAGCAATATCCTGGCACTTGGCTCACTTGTTTAATATTAATGAAAAGGATAATTGTAGGATAACATTCAATGAAATAACTAAAAATGCAGTGACAAGTGCAATAAAAGCACCAAGAAATATAAATATGGACCTGGTAGATGCTCAACAGGCTAGAAGAGTATTAGATAGAATTGTTGGCTATAAAATAAGTCCTCTGCTTTGGAAAAAGGTAAGAAAGGGTTTAAGTGCAGGTAGAGTTCAATCTGTTGCTACAAGACTAATATGTGATAGAGAAGAAGAAATAGAAAATTTTATTCCGGATGAATATTGGACGATAGATGCGAGCTTGACTCAGGTAAAAACAAAGAAAGCCTTTGTGGCTAAATTTTATGGAAAAAATAATAAAAAAGTAGAATTAAAAAATGAAAAGCAAGTTTTAGAAATTTTGAAAGATATAAAAGGTAAAGAATTTATTGTTAGTAATATTAAACAGGGAGAGAAGAAAAAATCTCCAGCAGCTCCTTTTACCACTAGTACATTGCAGCAAGAAGCTGCACGAAAGTTGGGGTTTACAACAAAAAAGACCATGATTTTGGCTCAACAATTATATGAAGGTGTTGAAATAAAAGGAGAAGGGTCAATTGGTCTTGTTTCATATATTCGTACAGATTCTACAAGGATATCTAATGAAGCTCAATTAGAATCTCAGGATTATATTAGAAGCAAATATGGGGAAAAGTATCTACCTGACAAACCACGGGTATACAAAAACAAATCCGCGTCTCAGGATGCACATGAGGCAATTAGACCTACTTATATTTCCAAAACACCGGATTCTATCAAAGAATCTTTGAGTAGAGATCAATTTAGATTATATAAATTAATATGGGATAGACTTATTGCAAGTCAAATGTCTTCAGCAATATATGATACACTATCTGTTGATACACAGACAGGTGATTATATATTTAGATCTTCAGGTTCAATTGTAAAATTCCAAGGTTTTATGAAGGTATATATTGAAGGAAAAGATGAGGAATCAGAAGAAAGTAATGATTCAATTCCAGATTTAAAGATTGGCGAGAAATTGAGTTCAAATAAAATCGAACCGAAACAACATTTTACTCAACCGCCGCCAAGATATACAGAAGCAACATTAGTCAAAGATTTAGAGGAAAGAGGAATAGGTAGACCAAGTACTTATGCCCCAACAATTTCTACAATTCTTTCCAGAGGATATATTGAAAAAGATAAGAAGCAATTACTTCCTACAGAACTAGGAAAAATCGTTACGGATATTATGAAAAATCATTTTAAAGATATTGTTGATGAGCATTTTACTGCAGATATGGAAAGGCAGCTTGATGATGTTGAAGAGGGACATAAACAGTGGGTAGAAATAATGAAAGAATTTTATTCACAATTTATAGATGTCCTTAAAAGGGCTGAAGAAGAAATAGGTGATGTAGAAATACCTGATGAAGTTACAGATATATTATGCGAGAAGTGCGGTAGAAATATGGTTGTTAAATTTGGAAGATATGGTAAATTTTTGGCATGCCCTGGGTTTCCAGAATGTAGAAACGCTAAGCCACTTCTTGAAGAAGCTGGAGTAAATTGTCCTAAGTGTGGTTCAAAAGTTCTTATAAAGAAAACAAGAAAAGGTAAAATTTATTTGGGATGTGAAAACAATCCAACATGTGATTTTATGACATGGGATAAACATTCTGATGAAAGTTGCCCTAAGTGTGGGAATTTTCTAACTAAGAAATTTGTTGGAAAAAAAATACAATTTAATTGTAGTAATGAAAATTGTGAATATAAAAAAGAAGAAAACAGAAAGAAAAAAACTGAGGTGTAGTAAAATATTTACTTACTCTTTTTCGCCGTGTAATTAGCAACAGATACTTACGAAAGGCGAAATTTATAGAGTAAGTTAATATTTTACAAATCCTGAAGAGCAGGTTTTGATAATTATGAAAGATTATATAAATGTAATAGGTGCAGGGTTGGCTGGCTGTGAGGCTGCATGGCAAATTGCAAAAAGAGGTATAAAGGTTAAACTTTATGAAATGAAGCCTTTAAAGAAGTCACCTGCACACCATCTTAATACTTTTGCAGAATTGGTTTGCAGTAATTCATTGCGTTCAGACCAATTAGAAAATGCTGTTGGATTATTAAAAGAAGAATTAAGACTTCTTGATTCCATTATTATGAAGTGCGCGGATGAGACTAGAGTACCGGCTGGTGGTGCTCTAGCTGTTGACCGCAATGGATTTTCAAGTTTGGTAACACAGCACATAAATAAAAATGAAAATATAACTGTTATTAATGAAGAAATAGCTGATTTTGAAGCTGATGCAATAACAATAATTGCTACCGGACCATTAACATCAGATAATATGTTTAAATGTATATCAAAGTTGACAGGCCAGGAATATTTACATTTCTTTGATGCTGCGGCTCCAATTGTTAAACTGGAATCAATTAATATGGATATGGCATTTAGAGCTGCAAGATATAATAGAGGCACAGATGATTATATAAATTGTCCTATGAATAGAGAAGAGTATGATTTATTTTGGAATGAAATTGTAAATGCAGAATTGGCGGAGCTAAAAGAATTCGAAAATGAATCAGTATTTGAAGGATGTATGCCTGTTGAAACAATGGCAAAAAGGGGATATGATACCCTTAGGTTTGGACCGTTAAAGCCCGTAGGAATTATTGACCCAAAAACAAAAAAAGAGACTTATGCAATAGTTCAGCTTAGACAGGATAACGCAGAAGGAACCCTTTACAATATAGTTGGATTTCAAACTCACTTAAAATGGTCTGAACAAAAAAGAGTATTTGGACTCATTCCTGGACTGGAAAATGCAGAATTTATCAGATATGGAGTCATGCATAGAAATACATTTATAAATTCTCCAAAACTATTAGATTCTACATATAATTTTAAAAGTGATGATAATTTGTATTTTGCCGGACAAATAACAGGGGTTGAAGGTTATATAGAGTCAACATCTTCTGGAATGGTTGCTGGAATAAATGCAGCTTTAAAATTTGCAAATAAGGATAAGATAATATTTCCAGCGTCAACAGCTATAGGTGCAT
>CAYYEC010000160.1:0-8187 GCA_964470745.1 uncultured Eubacteriales bacterium
ATGTTCAATCATTACCCCTTTTGGCTTACCAGTAGTTCCTGAAGTATAAATTAAATATGCTAAGTCATTTTGCTGATTAACATTATCTAATCTAGAACTTTTTTGCTTATATGTTTTCTTATCTTCTAAATTTATGGTTTCAATTCCTAAGTCAGTTTTATTAATAACCTCTTTATTTGATAACACAATTGTAGCTAGACTATCAACAAGAATAAATTTAATTCTCTCTTCCGGATAAGTTAAGTCAATAGGTAAATATGCTCCTCCTGCCTTTAGAACTCCAAAAATACCAATTATCATTTCTATAGACCGCTCAATCATAATTGCAACTATGGTATCCGGCTTTACTCCTTTTTCTCTTAATGTCCAGGCCAATTGATTGGACTTTTCATTTAATTCCCTATAAGTAAGCTGTCTGTCCTCAAATACGACAGCAACATTATCAGGTGCTCTTTCAACCTGTTCTTCAAACAACTGGTGTATAGTTTTATCTCTTAGATAGTCTGTCTTCGTATCATTAAATTTATACAAAATTTTATTTTTCTCTTCTTCTGACATTATTTCTAATTCAAATAGCTTCTTATTTGGATTAGCTATAGCATCTTCCAATATAGTCATCATATGTTCAAATATTCTTTCAATCTCTTCTTCATTAAATACATCCAGCAAATAATCAAAATCAAGAGTATATTGACCTCGATTCCCTCTATCGCTTATATGAATACATAATGATTCAGTCTGACATTCATTAAAAATCCAGTTTTCTTCATAATCAATTATATTCTCATTTTTGGTATGCCTGGCATTTTGAAATGAGATTATAATATCATACAAATTATCATTTGTTTTATGCTTCTGCCTATAGTATTTCTGTATTAAATCATAGGGATATTTCTGATTTTTTAATACACTTCTCCACTCCCTGGAAACATGCTTTAAAAACGTCAGTACATCCCATTCCAAATTAACACTCAATCTAACAGGTACAACACTTATAAACATTCCCATAATTTCTTTATGCTTTTTAAACGATCTATTTAGAACAGGTGTCCCAATAGACATATCTTCTTTTGAAGTTATTTTTGCTATATATATTGAAAGTATGGCAAAAAACAAATCGAAAGGTGAATTTCCTGATTTTTCAGAACAAATATAAATAGACTCTGTTAATTCCTTAGAAAGGATATAAGTTTTTCTTTTAGCTTTTGTTGACCTTATTCCATGCTTATTTGGCTTCAAGCTGGTAAACTCTGGTATTGTACTGAATTTATTTTCCCAAAAAGCTTTATTTGCTAAGAATTTTTCAGAACTCATATATGCCTGTTCTTCCAAAATAACATCACTATAAGAACAATTGCTGCTATAAGGAATACTTTGCCCATGTTTTAATTTAGAGTAATATTCAACAACAGTGCCTATAAGTAATGTCATCGTCCATGCATCAGAAATCAAGTGATGTGTTTTTATATAAAATCCAGAATATAGCCCCTTAACCTTGTACATTACAAATAGAAACAATTGTGAATCACAAAGTTTAAAAGGTTCTAATGTAATCTCTCGACTCCAGTTTCCAAGCTCTTCCTCATCATCAAAATAAATCTTCTCAACTACAATTGGGCTATATTTTAAAAAGTATTGTACAGGAATTTCATTTTGATGGGTTACATTTATTCTTAAGCCCTCATTTTTTTCCATAGCAATATTAATAGCTCTTTCCAAAGCAGCAAAATCCGTTGTCCCATTTAGTTTAACTAATCCACATATATTTCCAAAGCTTGTATTTTCATAAACCTTTTCAGTATTCCAAATAGCAATTTGTGAATGAGTCAAAGGGTAATATCTATTATATTGAATAAAATTTTCATTTAACAGTTTTTTAAATTCAAGCATCCCCTGCCTATTCATTAAAACTCTTCCAAACTCAAATTTATACTCCAAGCCATCAAGCTCAATATCTTCTGCTACAGTTTTACATGTCTTTAGTATAATTTTATATTTATTCTTTTTATTTCTCTTAAAAAAATTATTGACATATGGAACTAAAACCTTAAGAACCTCTTTTACATTTACTTGTTGAAATAGAAAATAAACACTACAACTATCCAGAATATCATACATTATTAATCCATCTGGATATGCCTCTGCTACTGCATAAGCAATTATATCACCACTTCTTTTAATACACCAAAGTCTTCTGGATATAGATAACCCAAGAGCTTCATATATCTGTTTAACTTGAGTCAAATCAAATTGGCAATAATTGTAACCATAGCTTTCACTAACCAATACCTCTATATATTTTTTGCAAAACTCTATAAATAAATAAGGATCATCTACAACTTCACAACTATATCCCGAAATATTTGAATGATTTAGTTCGTAATTTATGTCAACCTCAAACAATTGAAGCTTATCAAAAATAAACTTATTATCATCTTTGATAAATTCTTCTACATTCTGAAATATATTCTGATACCAATTTAAATCATTAAAAATATATGAGATAAAATATTCAAAATTCGGATGATTCAGTAAAGCATCTGCCAGACCGCTGTAAATAGTAGTTTCCAGTTGTGGATTTAACTTTGATTCATTTGTTGAAATGAGCTGTTGAGCAAAAAAACTGTTATTAAAAATTCTTAACACACTGCCTAGGGATTTAGCTTTTCCATTCTGAAAGTATACAAACCCAGAATAAACAAGCATCTTATTCTCAATTATTTTTAAAATATTATACGAACTTTCAAAAGCATTATTCAGATAATCCCCGGAAAATAAATTGCAATAGCCGGATTTCAAATATAACTCATATATTTCTTCTTTTTTGCATTCTGAGATAAGACTTAATTTTTTATCAACTATTGTTAATAAATATTTCGCTAATTGTCTATATTCATCCCACTCAAGATTTTTAAATTCTATCCCATATGTATATTCTTTATCACTTGTTTGGTTGCAGTATTTTATGCAAGCATCAAAATAAAGCTTCTGGTCATCATTTATTAATATGTATACATCCCTAATTATTTGCCCTACATTAAATTTTCGTTTATTTGTAGAAAAGGATAAGCCCATGGTACTTAAATTATTGATTTTATATTTGCTATTTTCATCACTAAAAAATAATATTTTTAACTCATTATTAATTGTATATCTTGGTAACAATCTTCTAAATGATGTTAACACCGCATCGGGTTTTTCTATATAATATGTACTTCCAATCTTTTCTGAGACTACTGATTCAAAAATAAAGATTAGTTCTTCATTGTAAAAGGTAACTTCAATTTTATCTCCATTGATGATTTCAAGCTCTTCTTCCGGTATTCTTAATGAAGGTTCATTTCCTCTCCTTGATATAAAAAATAATTCTCCATTAGCTTGTCCAAAGCTATTTTTAACCTTAACTTCCATAGTTTTTTTTCTTGCTAGATTTGTAAATAAATTAAAAATATACTTCTCATCATCAATTCTTTTCAAATTACTCATAAACAAAATATCCTTCTCCCAAAATAATCTAACATTAGCAAATATACTCTCTCTCTATCTTTATCTCTATCTCTATTTACTGCTACGTTTATTCTATTTTACTTCAGTACCTGTAAAATAGTGTTGGAGTATTTTTTCATAATTGAAGCCTACTAATGCCAATCCCTTCGCACCTTCTTGACTTAGTCCTACTCCATGTCCCCAGCCTTTACCTTTAAAAGTGTATCCTGTTGGTGTCATTGATACATTTTTCATATTGTCATTTGCTCCTAATACAGTCACCTGGCTGTTATTTGAATCTATTATTTTTAGTCCAGCTGAAGTGTAAACTTTTTTATTACTTAATTGTAAATTAGTCACATCACCTTCACTATTTCTTATTGCTACATGAGCATTTGAAAAAACTCTATACATTTGGCTATTAAGTGAAAATGCATTTCTTGTAGATCCATTTGTATATACTTTATCTCCTTTTGTACCATGAATTACTAGCTCAATAACCCTTCCGGATTCAGAATATTTACTTGCCTCAATTGAAATCACATTCCCAATATCAATATCATTTTTTGTTAAAATAGTAGTAATTTCTGAATTTTCCAAAGTAGTTTCCCAATTATAATTCCATGATTTTCCTGATTCATAAGGATCCTCTACGCTTACCAAATATGGAATCGAACTCCCCCATACATTTTTAACATCCTCAGTTTTACCTCCACTGGAACTAAAATAGAAAACCTGAGCAAGTTCGCCTTTATAGGTTAACTTTTTCCCTTTTGTATCCTCAACAGCTTTTGTAGTAGAGGAATTTTCAGCATCAAATCCTTTGTACACTTGACAATAAGTTGAATTACACAGATCAAACTCCCATTTTTTGAATTTTCCCATATTCCCAATAGTATACGTACGTGCAGCAACTGCCTGCGCCTTGATTGCTTCAATAGGAGAACTTGCTTCAATTTCACAAGGTACTACACCATACAAATACTCTTCAATAGGAAGTGTATTTATAATTGTCATATCACTATCCTCAAACCGTCTTATTTCTATACTTCCTCTATAATTTTTACCATTTACACTTAATACTCCAGAATTATTTTCAGATTTAGGATATACCTGAAATACACCTGTACTGCTTCCAAAAAGTAAAGAAACACTACCATCAGCTGAGTTTATAACTATTCTATTAGCTGCAGGAATTACTAATTTATATGTACCTTCTCCCAATTTTTTTTGCATGTTTGAAATTCCTGACTTAGCCAAATTTTCATCTACATAAAATCCGCTCCAAACCTGCCAGACATCAACAAATGATACATAAGCTTCTATACCTTTTTGTTTAATTTTTGAAACTTGTTCTTCAGCACTTTTTAAATCATTATAATTTCCACCAATCTGCACATGATAAGGTCCAATTTTTTCTCCAGTTTGACCGGTTCCCTTAGAAATGTCATATGAAACATATGCATTATTATCTTCAATGAAGTAAGAGTCTTTTCTAATTGTTACGTTCTTATTTGTTTTTTCTTCTAAAAATAATGAAAACTTATCGTTTTTAAAAAATCCCATATTAATTCCATCTTGAGCGCTTATGTTTACTAAATTAACTCCTGAATTACCATAAAATATCCCGATTCTAACTTTTTCAGGCACAGATATTTGTGCCAACGAATTTGTAGAACTGCCCAAGACTAATAAAATAGAAATCATTACATACACAACTTTTCTTACAATTTTTGTCATTTGTATCCTCCACAAGTTAGATTTTTATAATATTTATTATATAATATATTTCAAAAAATCTGAACAAATATAACTATTATATTTTATTCGACAGCATATTTGTATTCCCTTTTTTATTGACAAAGAGTAAGCAAATTGTAAGATAAACGCACATTTCTATTTATAAGGTGCATAAAAAATATTTCTTCCATGTAATATTTTTTATGCACCTTATATGTGTTGTCTGGAAATGTAAAAAGCCTCATTCCAAGTTGTAACCCTTGAAATAAGGCTTTTTGTTTTGGCAGGGGAGACAGGACTCGAACCTGCAACTTACGGTTTTGGAGACCGTTGCTCTACCAATTGAACTACTCCCCTTCAACAACTTTTATAAGTATACAATAAGCTTTAATTATTGTCAATGGGAAAGATAAAGAAGTTACAAAAAAATTTTTAGCCTTGCAGGGAAAAATAGGAGAAGTAAAAAGAAGTGGACCATAGACCGAGCGTCCAAAAATTAAATGACAATCCCCTATGAAATTTAGTTCAATCCTTAATTACAAACCATATATCAAATTTCCCTATGCTGTTATCTATAATTATCAAATGAACGTAGTGGAGAACTTGAAAATATACTAATAGCCTGCATATAAATAGCAGGCTATTAATATAACTATATAGTATTGTATTACTTTCCAAATACTTTTTCATTCTGCTTACGAATTTCCTCTTTTGTCTTTTTGGGTATGGGATTCTTTTTAAGGTTATCAAGAGTTGTTTTAATTTCTTCTTTTATTGAAGAAAGTTTAAACGTGTCTCTACCATTAACATTTTCAAATATTTTATCAGAACTTTTGCTTTCTTTTAGTGAGAATTTTCCTTGCAACATTCCAGTTAAAACATAGTAGTCTTCATTAGTATTTGCTAAATCTCCATCATCTTCTGATAAAAACAATACAACTTCTTCTCTAAGTATAAAATCCGGATATCCATCCGAAACCATTACTGTATCACCAATTGTTCCTTTATCAATGCGTACAGTAACTGTCTTTGTATTATTAGATGTACCTTTGTAAACATCATCAACATCAACTGTAATGTCTGTTTGAATTATATTGCGAACATCTTTGCCTTTTTTAAAGTCTGGATTACTCCATTTGCTTGGTAATATTTCTTTAACTGTTCCTTTAATAATAACAGAAGCGTCATTTATCAGTTCTATTTTACTTTTTAGGGGGTATGTACCATTCACTGATATTATCCCTGTTTGGGCATAAATTGAAATGCCATAAAACCAAAAATAAATACCAGACAACATATAATTAATATATTTTTTTCATAACTTTTCAACTCCTTTATTCTTCGCCATATATTTTGACAATTCCATCTTTATCATCTTGGTGTAATGTTCTTTTTTTAGTTTCTCCCTCTGAACAATATGCATACATCGTTTTATATTTATCATTTTTTCATCATCTAAATCTTTCAATCCTAATAGATGACCTATTTCATGTGTAATAGCATTTTGAACATCGTAGCAATCACTACTTCCATTATTAGCCCACGGATAAGAAGTATTAACATCAACATCTGCTTCTTTAAGATACCATGTAAGCCACACCAATGATTTTTGTGTTGCATGGCATAAGATATGTATATGTTCCTCTGCCACCTTTTGTTATTTCATTACTGTCATTCTTATCTTGATAAGTTGTATTGCTATGGTCACTGCCCTTGGATATTAAATTGCCAGCACCAGCCCCATTCCATGCTGAGCATGCATTACTCACAGCAGTCTTGCTTTCAGACATAAAGTCTTCATGACAGTGTATAGTTGTTGGAACTGGGTCAAATCCACCATTATACCAAATTGAATATGCAAAAGCAGTACTTGTTCCCAAAACAAAACTTGTTAATATTAAGAATGTTGATACTATAGTTCTCTTAAGTTTACTCATATATACGGCCTCTTAATCATTGTATTCTAGGATTAATAAAAATTCCTTTTCATGATATGTTTTTCTTGAGACAAATTTCGACTTAATGTATAATACAGGTACAAGCTCTCAAATATCCTTATTAAAATGGGCTCGCCAACCTATACAGGGATATACGAGAGTCTTGTGCTTGTATTTGATGACCTTATACAAATCATTCTTCCACCTCCATTTAGTTGGAATTTTTTTCTTTTTTTACAATTTATTATAGCATCTGCCAGCTTTGATGACAAGTATTTTATAGAAAATTAACAATTAGAGGATATTAATTCTTAATTAAAAGGTTGGATGGTTGGTAAACTCTTAACATCAAGCATTTAATGTAGCTTTTATTAATTGAGATATCGGTAAATTTTATAGCTTGTTCCGGTACAATATGTTTTGTTATAATAGAACCGTAAGACAAACATGACGCAAAATGGCTGAAAACCGCTTGAAATAAGGACTTTGTTAGGCAGGAAGTTGGGGGCGGCCTCCAAAACCGTAAGTTGCAGGTTCGAGTCCTGTCTCCCCTGCCAAAATCCTTGATACGCTATTACCCCCAAAAAATGGGTTCAACACCATCGGTCTAGGAAAATTAACTTTTGAGTTAATCTTCCATTTAAAATGACCTGATTTCTTCTAAATAAGGTATTGTAGAAGATTTCTTATAATTTTTAAGCCAGCCATGTATTGTAGTCGGCTTCACTCCTAAATCTGAAGAAACATTTGATACCGATTCCCCTGTTCTTTCAATTCTTTTAACTGTTTCAAGTTTAAATTCTGCACTATATTGCTTTTTCATTATGACCATTCCCTTCATTATTTAGTATAACACGAGTTTATCGTGTCTACCAAACAGGGTATGGGGCAAAACGAGTATGAAAATATTTTTATAAAAATATTTCAAAATAGTATAAAAAGTCGTAAAATAATACTATATTTTTTGAGGAAATATAGTGAATGAATTTTAGTAGTACTTATAGTTGTTTGAAATATATTTACT
>CAYYEC010000161.1:0-4800 GCA_964470745.1 uncultured Eubacteriales bacterium
GGTATACAGAGCCTGTTACTATTGTCTTAACACCTTCGGATTATGCGAAGTACAGCTTGGATAATGGAGCTACCTGGAATTCCTATGAAGAGCCGATTGTACTGGAGCAAGACGGTATACATACCATTGTTTATGGGACTATGAATAATGCCGGAAATATCGAGGCAGCAACGACAGTTGTTATAAAAATTGACAAGACTGCTCCAGTTACAAGTGTAGAAGCTGTAGGAACGATACGTGTTGATGGTTCATACAATTCCGATGTAACGTTGAACCTGACAGCAGAAGAAATAACTACAGAATCTGGTCTTGAAAAGACAGAATACAGTTATGATGGTATCAACTGGCTGCTGTACACCACACCAGTTACATTAACAGATAATGGTATAACAACGGTCCAATTTAGATCATCTGATATTGCAGGTAATACGGAGGCTGCTCAAAGTATTAGCATAAATATTGCCAAAACACCAAATGTCCTGACTTCGGACCTCATTAAGAAAATTGAAGGAATGAACTTGGATGAGGTACTCAAAAATAGTCTGATTTCTAAATTGGATAATGTAATTGAATTCATAATGAACGGCAATTCATACAGTGCTGAAAACGAACTTAATAACTTTATTAGTGAAGTTCAGGGAGCACTTACAGTTGAACAAGGAGATGAGCTGATAGCATCAGCAGGTAATATTATAACAGCAATAAATACAGCTTCCACATTGGGTGTTCCCGGCAAGCCTGTATTATCGGATGATAACGGATGGAATGCAGGAGTGAAGGATGGAAGATACAACATTACTATGAATCTATGGTTTGGTTCCAACGGAACACAATACAAGCTGTATGAAGACGGTGTATTGATAGATGTACAGGATTTGATAGCCAATTCACCTAGTTCCCAGTCAGTCGTAACAACAGTATACGAAAAAGAAACCGGGATATACCAATACTATTGTGAATTAATCAATGATTATGGAACAACAGCCAGTGATCCCATTTTTGTTACAGTAGACGATGTACTTCCAGATAAACCTGTACTTTCAAATGACAACTGGGATAATGATGGCAATTACAAGGTAACTATGAACATGTGGTGGGGAATCAATGCTACCGAGTATAAATTATACGAGAATGGCTTATTGATCGATATACAGACTTTGACAGATGACACACCGAATGCACAGACGGCAGTGACTAATATTCAGGACAGGGCTCCTGGAGAGTATGAATACCAATGTGAATTGGTCAATACAGCTGGGGTGACTGCAAGTGAAACCATCAAGGTTACTGTTACACATTAATGGAAACTATAAGAGATGTAGTTAATGTAAGTGTAAACTACTTGATTATCAGGTGGTTTGAATAACAACTAAGTTCACTATAAAGTATAAATAAAATTATGTAAAAAAAGAAGGAATAGAACACTAAAATCTATTCCTTCTTTTTATGCACCTGTGTAGGCTGTAATTTTCGAATTGAAGGCAGTGTAAATCCCTTGCCTTAAAAATTATTTGACTTTAGAAGTAGATAATGATAATGTAGTAGTTACAAAATATAACTATTACATTTTATTATAATTATTAAAAGTAATTTTAAAACATATAAACTTACTGGAGGAGGTGTACAAAAATATGGACAGACGTACGCTTGTTGATAACATGCAGATATTTTTACCTTTAATGTTTAAAAAGTTAGTAAAATCTTATCCAGACTTTGAAATATCAAAGCAGCATCTTAAGCTTTTATATATTATAAAAAATGAAGATAGAAAGCCAATGAGTTATTATAGCGAAAAAATGTCAATTCCAAAGTCTAATATTACGGTCATGACTAATAAGTTATTTGAAGAAGGCTTAATAGAAAGAGAGTTTGACCCAAAAGACAGAAGAATTATTCTTATAAAACTTACTGATAAAGGAGATGAATACCTATGCGAATGTTGGGATAGAATCAAGCAGCACATGTTAAGAAAGATTGATGTATTAGATAACGAAGAAGTAAAAAGATTAAATGAACTGATAGAAGAGATGAAATTAATATTTAACAAAATAGAAGAGAGTGAATAAGGCGCCATAAAATATTTACCTACTCTTTTTTGCCGTGTAATTAGCGGTAGATACTTGTGAAAGGTAAAATTTATAGAGTAGGTTAATATTTTACAAGCCCTAAGTATTTTGTGAAGGAGATAGTTAAGATGAAAAAGGTAAAAATTATATTAATTGTTGTTCTTGTTTTAGTTTTGCTTGGAGGTGGAGGAGGGGTGTATTACTACATTTATGAAGGCAGTCACTTCTTTACAACTGAGGATGCACAGATTGCTGCAAATATGATTACATTGACACCGGAGGTTACAGGAAAGGTAACAAATTGGGATGTTAAAGAAGGCGATCCTGTTAAAACCGGCCAGGTATTAGGGCATCAGGATATAAGCTCATTAGTTACAAGCAGTGTAATAAATGCACAGGCATTAAGCAGTACAGCAGATTCTATAGCATCAAAATCAGACATCAAGTCACCTATAGATGGCAAGGTGGTTCAATCCAATGTTGTAAAAGGTCAGGTAATTTCTCCAGGCATGGATATAGCGATAATTGCTGACACTGCAAATATATTTATCAGCGCTAATATTGAAGAGACTGATATATTTAAGATAAAACCAAGTCAGATAGTAGACATTACTATAGATGCATATCCAGGCAAGGCATTTACAGGATATGTGGAAAGTATAGGTCAGGCTACGCAGTCTGCATTTTCAACTCTTCCCACATTGAATACAAGCGGTGAGTTCTCAAAAGTAACCCAATTGATTCCTATAAAAATTGGAATCGTAAACCCTGAGAATCTTACACTAATGCCTGGGATGAATGCAGTAGTAAAAATTCATATTAATTAATTAGTGAGGTGTGGGATATGATAATGGGATTAAAAAATAGTTTTTTATTTTTGATATTAGTGTCGATGGTGTTCTTATTTGCTGCTTGTAACGGTACCACTGGCAGTACAAATAATTTGAGTGTAAAAGCAATAGCTGCTAATAAACATACATTGCAGACAAATATAGATGTTACCGGTGTTCTTGTACCTGTACAGACAACGAATGTTACTGCAAAGATTAGTGGATATGTTAATAGTATTAATGTAGATGTAGGAAGTAGTGTTAGTGTTGGTGATACTTTAGTAACAATTGATACCAAGGAACTGAATGTACAGCTTCAACAAGTTAAGGCTGCATTGAAATCAGCAGAAAACCAAGCTACACAGGCAAAAATTAATTTGGATGCTGCTCAAAGTGCATATAACAGTACAAAAGAATTACTGGCTGACCAGGAAGCACAGGCAAAAATTAATTTGGATACAATCGAAAAGCTATATAAAAGAAACCAGGAATTAGCTGCAAGTGGTTCTGCATCTCAAAGCCAATTAGATGATGCAAAAACTAAATATGATTTAGCAAAGATTCAATATGATATGGCAAAAATAGATAGTGGATCTTCTGCTAAAAGCCAGTTAACAGCAGCATTAAGCAAATATGATTTAGCTGAAAAGCAATACGAAATAGCTTCAGGTTCAGCTCTGGAACAAGCGCAAGCTGCAGTTAACTCTGTAAAGGTACAATTGGATAATGCAAATATAGTTAGTCCAATAAATGGTATAGTAACAAACAAAAACATTAATACTGGAGAGCTAGCTTCGCCGGGAGCTGCATTGTTAACTATTATTGACACTTCGACTCTCAAGCTTAAAGGAACTGTATCTCAAGAAGCATTACCGCTGTTAAAGCCTGGTCAGGATATTGATGTTATAGTTGATATATATCCTGATACTGTATTTAAGGGTCAAATTGATAATATTGGACCAATGGCAGTTGGTACGGGAGCATATTTTCCTATTGAAATAAGTATAGAAAATACAGGGGAATTAAAAGCAGGTCTTTCAGCACATGCATCAATAAGTATATCTACAGATAATGGAATTATAGTGCCTTTTTCGGCAGTAGTACAAAACAATGGGCAGAGTTATGTATTTGTTATTAAAGATAATATAGCATCAAAAAGAACAGTGACACTTGGACTTGAGAATGATGAGGAAATCGAGGTGTTAAAAGGGCTTGATGCTGGAGAACTGGTTGCTGCCACAAACGTTAACAGTCTTTTTGATAATATGCCTGTAAACGTGGATTAAATTATAGGAAGATGATGATATATGATTAAATTATTCAGATTTTTAAAACCATTTACAGGGCTGGTGATGTTAATCCTCATGTTCATGTTTGGTCAGGCAATAGCAGAATTATATCTACCTACATTAATGTCGGACGTGGTAAATAACGGTATGTTGAAGGGCGATAATGGCTATATATTGAAATATGGCGGATATATGCTTTTGGTAGCTTTAGTAAGTTCTGCTTGCTCCGTACTGGGGAGTTTTTTATCTGCCAAGGCTGCCATAGGATTTGCTACAGACCTTCGTAATAGAGTTTTTACAAGAGTTGAAAGTTATTCATTACACGAATTTGACAAGATAGGGACATCTTCTTTGATTATGAGAACTACAAATGATATAATTCAAATTCAAACAGTTTTGGTTATGATGATGCGTTTTATGATATATGCTCCAATTATGTGTATCGGTGGTATCATAATGGCACTGTCGAAAGATAGAATGTTGACCTGGGTATTGGCAGTAGTTCTGCCTCTTTTGATTGCAACTATTGGAATTCTTGCAAGTGCGGTTATTCCATCATATCAATTATTACAAAAAAAGCTTGATAAGGTAAATCTTGTTTTGCGTGAAAACTTG
>CAYYEC010000161.1:4810-5112 GCA_964470745.1 uncultured Eubacteriales bacterium
GTATTCGGGTAATTCGTGCATTTAATAGGTTGAGTATTGAAAAACAGAGATTTAATGAAGCAAATCGTGACCTTACGGATACATCTATAAAAGTAAATAAAATAATGGCTGCAATGCAGCCAATTCTAATAGTATTTATGAATATAACCTCTATAGCAATTATCTGGTTTGGTGGTCTGCGTATAAATATTAATAAAATTCAGCTTGGAGATATGATGGCATTTATTCAATATGCCATGCAGATAATGTTTTCTCTAATTATGGTATCAATTATGTTTGTTATGGTTCCCCGTGCACAGGCT
>CAYYEC010000161.1:5122-8182 GCA_964470745.1 uncultured Eubacteriales bacterium
CTTCTGCAGTGAGAATAAATGAGGTACTTGATATGGAGCCGGAAATTTATGACCCAAAGCAGGCGAAAAAAGCAGAGAAGAAGAGAGGATATGTGGAATTTAAAGATGTTACCTTTAGCTATCCCGGTGCAGAGCAGCCGGCAATTAGTAATATTTCTTTTGCTGCAAAACCTGGAGAGGTAACAGCAATTATAGGAGGTACCGGTTCTGGTAAATCTACTCTTATTAGCTTAATTCCTCGTTTTTACGATGTTGAAAGCGGTAATATATTTATTGATGACGTAGATGTTCGGGAAATGACTCAAAAAGATGTAAGAAGTAGAATAGGGTTTGTGCCACAATCTGCAATTTTGTTTACCGGAACAATTACTGATAATATTCGATATGGAAAAAGTGATGCTACAGAGGAAGAAATATGGCATGCTGCTAAAATTGCTCAAGCAAGTGAGTTTATTTCAAATATGAAGGATGGCTATAATTCAGCCATTGCTCAAGGCGGAACAAATGTATCCGGTGGACAAAAACAGCGACTTTCTATAGCCCGGGCGTTGGTTAGAAGACCAGAAATATATATTTTTGATGATAGCTTTTCTGCTCTTGACTTTAAAACAGATGCTAAGCTGCGTGCTGCACTTAAAAATGAAACAAAGGATTCTACAGTGATTATTGTAGCTCAACGTGTCAGTACAGTTATGGATGCAGATAGGATTATTGTTTTAGATGATGGAGGAGTAGTAGGTATGGGTAGGCATAAAGAACTTTTGAAAACCTGTGAGATATATCATGAGATCGTAACCTCGCAGTTGTCAGAGGAGGAAATCGCATGAGTGAGGGACAACAACAATCAAGCCAAAGACCTGCCAGAGCCAATGGAGGAATGATGAGGGGCGGTCCAATGATGGGAGGGCCTGTACAAAAAGCGAAAGATTTTAAGGGAACACTTAAACGCTTGGTAGGATATTTGATGCCTGAAAAGGTCCGGTTTATATCTGTATTTATTCTGGCTGTTGCGAGTACAATCTTCTCAATTATTGGTCCAAAGGTTATGGGAAAAGCCACTACTAAACTTGGTGAAGGAATTATGGCAAGATATTCATATATTATTCAGATACGTATGGCTATTTTAAAAAAATTACCTGAGGCAACAATTGAAAAATTAAAAAATCAGCCTGTCGCTCAGATAGATTTCAAATATATAGGGCATATCCTGCTTATTATGGTTGGATTATATATATTGAGTGCACTATTAAGCTTTATAATGTCTTATATTATGTCAAGTGTAGCACAAAACACTGTTTATAATATGCGTAAGGATGTGAAAGAAAAACTTGACCATCTACCTTTGAAATATTTTGATGCTCATACTCATGGCGAGATTTTAAGCCGCGTTACCAATGACATGGATAATATTGCTACAACCTTGCAGCAGAGCTTAACTCAGTTGATTACATCAGTAGTAACGATAGTGGGGATTCTTGGGATGATGCTGTCAATAAGTCCGGTTATGACCTTGATTGCCCTTGTAACTCTTCCAGCCAGTGGAGTTTTCACTATGTTTATAGCTAAGAAATCCCAAAAGTATTTTGCCCAGCAGCAGAAAATTTTAGGGCAGTTAAATGGGCATGTTGAAGAAATGTACACAGGTCATAAAATAGTAAAAGCTTTTGGCCACGAAGATGACTCAATAAAGAAATTTATGGAAACTAACAAAGAACTCCAGAATGTTGCCTGGAAAGCACAGTTTATGTCTGGTATCATTATGCCAGCTTTAAACTTTGTAAATAATGTAGGATATGTTTTTGTTTGTGTAGTTGGTGGTCTGCTGGTATCTAAGAAAAAAATTGAAGTTGGTGATGTCCAGGCATTTATCCAATATATGAGAAATTTTACTCAACCAATTATACAAACTGCTAATATAGCTAATGTAATTCAGTCAACAGTAGCCTCAGCAGAGCGTGTTTTTGAAATTTTGGACGAGGATGAGGAAATTCCTGACAAAGAGGATGCTTCAATGATTGGTTCTCCAAAAGGTGAAGTAAAATTTGAACATGTAAAATTTGGCTATAAAGAAGATGAAACATTGATTGAGGATATGAACATTGATGTAAAGAAAGGACATACTATTGCAATTGTAGGGCCTACGGGTGCCGGAAAAACAACACTTATCAATTTACTCATGCGTTTCTATGAGATTAAAGGTGGAAGGATTACTGTTGATGGTGTGGATATTAGAGATTTGAAGCGAGGAGATTTACGTACAATGTTCGGAATGGTTCTTCAAGATACATGGCTATTTAATGGAACTATTAGGGAGAATATTGCATATGGCAGAGATGGTGCTACTGAAGAGGAAATTGTTTGGGCCGCAAAAGCTGCACATGCAGACCATTTCATTAGAACCTTACCGGAAGGATACGATACTATCTTAAATCAAGAAGCATCAAATATTTCTCAAGGACAAAAACAGCTCCTAACTATTGCTCGTGCAATACTTGCAGATCCTTTAATTCTTATACTTGATGAAGCTACAAGTAACGTTGATACAAGGACAGAAGTATTAATACAAAAGGCAATGTCAAATCTAATGCAGGGGAGGACAAGTTTTGTAATAGCGCATAGGCTTTCTACTATTCGCGATGCAGATTTGATTCTTGTTATGAATAAAGGTAGTATCATAGAGCAGGGTAACCATCATGAACTTCTGGACAAGGGAGGATTTTACGCTGACCTTTATAATAGCCAGTTCTCAAGTGGAAATTTGGAAAACGAAGCTGTATCATAAAAGAGGACTCTTAATAGATAAAGAGTAATAGACCTTATAAGTCAATTACTCTTTATTTATTAAGGTTAGGTAAACTGGATATACTATTTATTCAGCTTTTTTATTTACTGATTTAAATGTATTAAAAATGCATTTAGTTTTAACTATTAAAGTTTTAACTTAAACTTTGTAGAGTGTTAATTAAATAACAATATTGTATACAATGTACAAAATTAAAAAAACGTATTCAAAAGTTTTATTATTTATGATATTATATTTAAGGCGCATAAAAATAAAAT
>CAYYEC010000162.1:0-2279 GCA_964470745.1 uncultured Eubacteriales bacterium
GAAACTTTTTGGAAGCATACCTTTTCCGGATGTACTGTAACATACTTATTGATTTATATATAGTAATTTATTTACTAAAATATTTGTTAAACTAAAGTAAATAAATATTATTTAATATTTTTCTTTGCCTTGCCAATTCACAGAGGTATGGTGCAGGTTTATCATAAGAACCTGTTTCGTTTTTTAATTTTGCAGGACAAGGCTGGCAGTACTCTTTTTCACTACAGTTATTACATTTAGTATTTATAGGAATAGTGGAAGATAACTTTTGCAATTTATCCCAGGCTGGAGCAAAACCATTTTTAAAAGGCAGTGAGTATGGAATATCCATAAGTGAACATGGGGTCATGCGCCCATCCCATGTAACCCAAAAGGAATATTTACTGCTGCCACAATAAAAAGGTTCAGATGTATTTGGATTTTGTGGTTTGCAATTAGCAGTATCAATTACTTTATCTGGAGTTATATTATAATTTAAAGAAACTTCATTTAATAGTTTGTTTTGGAATTTTTCCGCGTTTTCTTCTTGTTTTTTTCTATAATAGTTAGATATGTATGACTCAATCTGAGCTAATTTTTGTGGCGATAAACGTTCTTCTTGAGGACTATTATTAAATCTGTCTCTTCTTGGGGAAATATAGTTGATAACGCCTAATCTTAATCCCCGTTTTTCTGCAAATTCAGCCATTTTTGCAAAGTCAGATACATTTTTATTAGTTATTGTAGTTTTGATTTCTGTAGTTATCCCTTCAGAAATTAGCAAATCTATACCTTGAGCAGCTTTTTTAAAATTTTCTGGATTTCCTGTTACTCTCGCATATGTTTCTGGAGAGCCACCATATAAGGTAACACTCACAACAGAAGGAGGAGTATGCTTTAACCAGTTTATTACTTCTTTATTAATTAAAGTTGCGTTAGAATATATGTCAATATTAAAACCCATTGAAGCAATGTTTTCATATATAGTTTTAAAATCTTTAAGTAGAAAAACTTCACCGCCTGTAAGTAATAAGTAGAGCATTCCACAGCTGTGAGCTTCTTCGGCAAGATGTATCCAGTCATTGGCAGAATGTTCGAGCTTAATAGCATTTTTATCATTTGAAGGTTTAGACACATAGCACATTTTACATCTAAGATTGCAGCGTGCAGTTAGTTCAAATTGGCCTGTGATGGGTACTCTTTTTTTAGCAGCTTTCTCAATTAATTTATTTGTAAGTTGACTCCATGTTAAACTCATTGATAGAAACCTTCCTCTAATTTTAGTTTTATTATTTAAAATTCATTTAATAAAAGTCTGATTTTTTATAACGCAATATATATTAATATACCATGAATACTTATTAATGTAAATATTACCCATAAATTGCACAGTTATATACTGGAATTAAATTGCAAATACGTAACTTACTTACCTAAATTAGCATATAATGATTATAGAAAGAGGGGCAAATTTTCAATCAGGGAGGGATAATAAATGTTAGCAAAATTAAGTTCTATATTTAAAGTCTTAAAAGGTTTAAATAAAAATAACTCAAGAAAAAATTCAAATAGCTATGATATTTATAATGTGAAGGATTTTGGTGCAATTGGTGATGGAATAAACGATGATACTAATGCAATAATAAATGCTTTTAATTGGATGAATACGAATCAAAAAAGCAAACTGTTTTTCCCGGAAGGAACTTATATATATTCAAAACAGCTTAAATTACCTCATGGCATAATTATGGAAGGAATTTATGGAAAATCAATATTAAAAGTATCTACTAGCTTTTCAGAGGATAAGGAAGGTTCTATCATTAATGAAAATTTTTCAAGGGAGTTTAATAGCGAAACTGCAAATATAGTGTATATTAATAACATTACTTTTGATTTTCACACAGTATTGAATAAAAGCCCAAAAACTGTATTATTTTTTGCCAATATAAAGAATTGTATTATTAGAGATTGCATATTTAATGCAACTTCAGATATTCTTACAAAGGAAAGTAATTTTATTGATTTATACGCTGGATGTAAAAATGTGAAAATTCTAAATTGTAAATTTCATCATTTAACAGGTGCTGAGTCTGGTGGATGTATATGGGTAAGAAATCTTACAAATGCAACACAATATATTCAGGGGGATTATACTGAGAATATAGAAATAGCAGGTTGTAATTTCATAAAGATGTCTAGAGATGAAATAATAGCTGTATTTAGCTGTATTGGAAATATAAGAAAAATAAATATTCATGATAATGTATTTAGGGTTCAGGAAAATTCCAATATGGCATTTC
>CAYYEC010000162.1:2289-6693 GCA_964470745.1 uncultured Eubacteriales bacterium
GCATTTCCCATATCATTTTATCCTGCTTCTGATGAATACTTTGGTGAAATTGAAGATATTATATTTAGAAATAATAATGTAGAAGTAGCCAGTGGTGGCGCTAATTCTCACATAATCATGATTGGTAGAGAAAGTTTTAAAAATAAAGTAAAGAATGTGTTAATTGACAGCAATATATTCAAAGTAACCCATAGCAGTAATACTATTTATTTAAGTATGATACATTCACATTCAAATGTAATGGATTGTACATTCTCAAATAATATTATAGATATTGATATAATAAATGAAGGCATAGTAAAATTTATTTGTAATACAGTAGAAAATGTAAATAATAATAAAATAAGATGTAATAGTCTAACTAAGGTAGATACAGGTATTTACAAAAGTAAGAAAGCCAGCGGAAATACAATTGAGAATATAGTATATCCCATAAGAAATACATCTTTGGTTACAAATAATATTATTATTGGATGTAGGGATGGCATAAAATGTATAGATGTTGATAATTATGCAATAGCAGATAATATAATCTACCTTGATCATGATGCCAAATATACAGGAGGAATATCTGTTGAGTCTGTCGGAATACAGGCTAATATAATTAATAACATAGTGTATACAAAAAAAGATAAAGATTTTGCAATTTACATTAAAAATGGAAATGCCTCTGTTATAGGTAACACACAAATAGCCAATCCAACTGGTGAGTATAAAAGAATTGAGAGTGGCAGCGTAGGGTATTCTATGGGCAATTTAAATTCAGAGGGTATATATGAATGATTTAAAGCTTTAAATAAACTTTTTTTATAAAAGTTAAGATTGAATATAATTAGTGGTCTATAAAGTATATAATTCAGAGTATCCAGACCACAAATCAAGGAAGTAGATTTGTAAAGCTTTTTTTAGAATCATGAAATTGATGTTTTACAAACTACCAGTATACTTGGAGGGCATAATATGAATTTAAATTCAAAAATATATGTTGCTGGCCATAGAGGTATGGTTGGATCTGCTATTGTAAGAGAATTGAAACAAAAAGGATATGAAAATATAGTTAGAAAGACTTCAAAAGAGTTAGATTTAATAAGACAGCATGATGTTGAAAACTTTTTTAAAATTGAAAAACCAGAATATGTATTCCTTGCAGCAGCAAAAGTTGGAGGCATATACGCCAATAATGCGTATCCTGCACAATTTATATATGACAATTTAATGATAGAATGCAATGTTATTAATGCAGCTTACAAATATGGAGTTAAGAAATTATTATTTTTAGGAAGTTCCTGTATTTATCCAAAATTTTCGGAACAGCCAATAAAAGAAGAATATTTTTTGTCAGGCTGCTTAGAACCAACCAATGAAGCTTATGCAATAGCTAAAATTAGTGGCATTGAATTATGTAAATTTTATAGAAAGCAATATGGATGCGATTTCATCTCTGCTATGCCTGCAAATCTATATGGTTTAAATGATAATTTTAATCTTGAAACCTCACATGTATTACCTGCATTAATCAGAAAATTCCATGAAGCAAAAATTAACAATGATGATAAAGTTGTTATGTGGGGAACAGGTAAGCCAAAAAGAGAATTCCTTTATGTTGATGATTTAGCAAAACCATGCCTACATTTAATGCTTAATTATTCAGGTGAGCAGCATGTAAATGTTGGAACAGGTGAAGATATTGAAATAGGTGAACTGGCAAGATTGATAAAAGATATTATTGGGTTTAAGGGTGAGATTGTAAATGATATTTCAAAACCCGATGGAACTCCAAGAAAGCTTTTGGATGTATCATTTTTAAAGAGCTTGGGATGGAAAGCCAGTACTTCATTAGAAGAAGGAATAGGAAAGACCTATGATTGGTACTTGGGGAGGTATGCATGAATAAATATTCCCTTATCGTGCTTCAATGAATTTACCAAAAGAAATTACTACTTATTGCGATAGATGTAAAGGTAATATAATTAATTATATTACCTTTACATAGTATATCTAAAGATTATCCTTACCTAATACTTCTGAGATGGTATCGATAGTGTGCGTATTTATTTCCTTAGCTATATCAATAAGATAAATGTCTGTCTTACTCATACTTTTTTCAGCATAACTTTTACAATAGCCACAATTATCACATACTTTTGTGCAAAATTTGGGATCGTTATAGAATTTATCAAAAAACCCATCTAACATCCTGTTATCAATTTCAGCTTGAGCTACAGATAAAGGTCTTTTATAAGAAAATAGTTCAAGTAATCTTACTAAATCACCATCATATTTTTCATCCATATAATATTTTACAGCTTTAACAGGGTCACCTGTAGTTACATTAGTACGACCCTGTATTTTAAAGTAATTAATTCCTAAATCATTATAATAGTGAATGTCTTCCGGTCGTATCCAGTTTAATTTCATAAAATTCTCAGCATTCATATGTAGCTGATGGCAATTGGTAGAAAAAAATGGATACTGAGCGGAATTTTTATGTGAGTAAGATATGGCATTATAATGAAACATTTTAAATGGACAATCGTTTAAACAAAAAGAATTTACTATTACTTCTAATTCTCCGGTATACATTTTTCTAATGTTTTTCAAAATATCAAAATTACGATATATGTCCTCATCAAGTACAATGCGTTCAATGCCAATATCTGCATAATGTTTGGCTTTTGTTGGACTATTAATCTGGCATATAGTTGAAGCCTTAATTTTTAAATTCGGACATACTTCTTTGCAGATTTCCATTATAGTTGGAAGGGCTATTGTTATTGAGTTAACTCCTATGGCTTGTAAAGATTTTAGAAAAGTTTTGATTTTAGTAAACCCAGTCTTTGTAAGTTCAATGTTTTCCATATGTGTCGGATTGAAAACATAGTTAAATTCAATGCCTTTTTCATTACTATATTCTACATAGCTTTTCAACTTCTCTAAATCAATAGGAGGGAGGTTTCCGTTTGGTCTACATGAGCCAAAATCTGGATTAGATGTTATCTGTCCATAGGTCTCAACTACTTTGGAAGTGCTATTAGTGCGGTTAATCTCAGAATAGCTGTTAATTGTCTCATTACTGAAATCAGCAGGCATACAAAAATACTTCATTTTTAAATACTCCTTGAATAAAAAATATCTAATATATAATATTTCAGGAACTATTTTTTGCCACATATTTGCCATATAATAGTAAAATCATTTCCACCCGTTTGATGGGTGGAAATGATTATGATACCTTAATCATACCACCATAATAAAACAATTTATAGTTACATAGGTAATGATATATTTATTTATCCTTTGTTTTGTATTCCGCTATAAGAAGATCTACCATCCTGCCATAACTATGAACACCATCCTCTTGAAGATTTGCTTTGAGATATGTATCATTTATTGCAGTAGAAACATTTTCAATGGGGCCTTCATATTTTTTCCAAAATTCATTCATATGGTTTAAATCGGCATTTACACCTTTGCTATATGTTTTCCGTATCTTTATAAAACCCTCTTTGTCATACTTATAATAAGCGTTCATTGAATTTATTAATGCTAAAAGATATCCGGAATACTTGAATCGACTATCAGGATGATATTTACAAGAAAGATAACCAATAAAATTTGCTTCATCTTCACGTGCAAAACCTCTCTGATGTGCCATTTCGTGACAAGTTGTTGATGGCAGTAAGGGACTTGGCGTAAGGTGATTTACATTAGCTTCGGCAGTAAATGGAAAATATACTCCTGTAATTCCTGAATAGCACATAAGCTCAGACATAATTACACTTTTAGGGTTTCCATAATGTCCACCTAGAACAGGAAAATCTTTTGCAGCATTCTCATATCCTATGTAAGCAGTTTTAAAAATAACACTTTTATTATTTATTAACATAACACCATTTGTATCAACCTCAAGTTTGCTTCGTTCATTATTAGTTAATGCTATAAGTTCTTTACATAAGTTTTTCAAATCTGAAACAGTACTTGGAGAGGTATCAAGATTTATAATTTCTGAAAATGGTTTTCTATTATAGTTTAATCCCCAGGACACTACAAAAGCGAAATAAATGCAGCTAATAATTATATAAATTAATATAATAGTTTTTAAAAAGGTAGAGAGCCTATTTTTTTTATGAAAAATTATCTTATAAAGTGATGATAATAAAATACTTGAAACAATAATAATAGCTAATATTAACAGGACTTCCCCTAAAGAAAATGGGAGAAGTCCTGTTAAAGAGCTATAAAATTGAGAAAATGCTTTATATATTATGTTGGAATATATCTTATCAACTAATACTGGAGAACCAGAAGTGATTTTCATCAGGAATATGCCAAGTGGCAATAATAGAGATAAAAACATAATCTTTATCAGCAGCTTTTTATCTCTAAAGAGATTTTGTATTATTT
>CAYYEC010000162.1:6703-8162 GCA_964470745.1 uncultured Eubacteriales bacterium
TTTTAAATTTCTTTCTTACATGGGCAAGCTTTATTAAATTTGATTTTCTTATGACCCTTGGAAGAATTTCAGGTAGAATTACATCAGTATTTTTCTGTATGTTTAAAATGAATTCAACAATTTCACTGGCAGTTTCAGGATTTCTAAACTCCCTTTGAGCTTTTTTAATATCATTTAACTTCTTTGCATTATCTTCCAGGAGATCAGAAACTGTTTTTTTAACTTTACGAATTTCCTTACAAATAACTCCTAAAGAATTCTTAACCATGTAGTTAGGGTTGCCTTCTTCTTGACCTGGCAGAGCACTTGTTATAACCACAGGTACATTGCAGTGAATTGCTTCCATCATAACATTCGGGCTGCCTCTGGTAAAAGCAATATCAGAATCCAACATCAGCTCTTCAATTTCTTTAACAAATCCATATATTTTAACCTTATCAGGATATCTACTTTGAAGAGTACGCTCCAGTCTTCTACGAAGAAGATTATTTCTACCTGCAATAATTTTTACTTCACAATTAAAATTTCTAAGAAGGATTTTTGCAATTGCATTCATATTGCCAACACCTTCACCACCGCTCATAATTAAACACCTTAAAGGTTTATTTATATCATATTTATGATTTTCATTACCTTCATATATGTGACGGCAAAACCTTGACCGCACAGGGAAGCCAGTAACTATTAATTTTGATTCTTGAACTCCAAATTCCAGGCTCTTATATTTTGATTCTATTGTAGGACACAATAGATAATCTACCCTGGGGTCAGCCCATAGAGGAGTGATACTAACTAAATCTGCAATAAATGTGACAAACGGAATTTTAATATTATAATATTCCAATATATTTAATACGGATCCATTGAAACTTGGATGCACAGACAATATAACATCCGGTTTTATTTTTCGAAGCAGTTTTAAGAAGTTAACTCGAATCATTGATTCTGTAACTTCATTTATAAGATCAGGTCTTCTTAAAGATACATCCCAGACAATTTTCCATAGTTCTTTTGCATTACGAGTAACAGAACCATACATTTTACCGACTCTCATACCAACGTTTCCAGCTAAGGCAAAGCCATCAACAATATGAACATTCACATTTGGATGTTTTTCAAATTGCTCTGCCAATGAATCAGTAATACTCTTGTGACCATGTCCAGTATAATCTGAAGATAGGATTAAAATATTCTTTACCATAAGACCCCCCCGATTTATGTAATTATCAAACTAAATCATTTTAAGTTTATTTATTAACAATTAATATATACGGCTTACTTAATAAATAGTATGATTTTATATCTTTTACTTTTCTATAATATTTTATTAATTATTTTATCACAGTATACAATATGAATAAATATATTTAAATAATAAATAAAATACGAAGTAGTGTTCCCGCTGAATCATGGGGTACGGTTCTGCTGCTTTCCCTACGGTCCTTCGTTTCACTTCGGA
>CAYYEC010000163.1:0-8102 GCA_964470745.1 uncultured Eubacteriales bacterium
CATTACAACAATGTACTTGCAGGAATGTCATTAGATGGAAAGAGCTTCTTCTATGTAAATCCATTGGAAGTCTGGCAGGAAGCCTGTGAAAAAAATCCAACTAAAAAGCATGTAAAGCATGTAAGGCAGAAATGGTTCGGATGTGCTTGCTGTCCTCCTAACGTAGCAAGATTAATTGCTTCTCTCGGAGAGTATATTTATTCAACGGGAGATGATATCATTTACACTCATCTTTATATTGGAGGAGAGGCTAAGGTTAATGTAGGAGGTACAGGGATTCTATTAACCCAGGAGACAAATTACCCATGGGATGAAAATATTAAAATTACTGTTACAACCCCGGAAACAATTGAATGTACAGTAGCATTAAGAATTCCCGGATGGTGTAATAATTATAATGTGTTAATAAATGACAAAACTGCAGAAATAAATATAAAAGATGGTTATGCTTACGTTAAAAGGTCTTGGAATACAGGAGATATAATTGAACTTGTCCTTAAAATGCCTGTAGTATTGATGCAATCCAATCCTAATATACGTGCAAATGCTGGAAAGGTTGCAATTCAACGTGGACCCATAGTTTATTGTCTTGAAGAAATAGATAATGGTAAAAATTTAAATGCCTTGGAATTACCTATAAATAGTAAGTTAACATCAGAATTTGATAGTGAATTGTTGGGAGGCACTAATATAATTAAAGGTGAGGCTTTAAGGATAGAAGAAAGCTCATGGGGAGATAATATCTACCGTCAGTCAAGATATGAAGCAGAAACTGTTACCATAAAAGCAATTCCATATTGCTTATGGAACAATCGAGGTCCGGGAGAAATGTTAGTTTGGATCAGGCAGAGATAGTTTCATTAACAAATCATCAGATATGAGTTGAAAAGGCTATAGAAAGTGCGTAATAAAAAATACGTGTAGAATCTATAGCCTTTTTATAATTATGGAAACAAGATAGTTAATTTTTGTTCAAAGTATTTAAAAAAATAAGTTGTCCATTCTTTTTATTTATAATTATATCCAATGATGGTATAATTAATAATATTTCATAATTATATTTGAGGAGGACAAAGTATGACGACTCAAAATAACAAAGGGCTAGGCACTTTTGAAGGTGTTTTTACACCTACAATATTAACAATTCTAGGTGTTATAATGTACTTAAGATTAGGATGGGTTGTAGGAAATGCTGGTATTGTAGGTAGCTTAGTTATTATAGTTATTGCCCATGTTATAACTGTGTGTACTACATTATCAATGTCCTCTATTTTGACAAATATAAAAATTGAAGCAGGTGGTGCTTATGCAATCGTATCAAGATCTTTGGGTCTGGAAATGGGTGGAGCCATTGGGATACCTTTATATCTATCTCAAGCTATTTCAGTAGCATTTTACATTACGGGATTTACGGAATTATGGGTATCCTTTTTTCCCACCCATTCTGCAAAATTAATAGGGTTTATTACTTGGATATTACTTTCTATATTGTCTATTATTAGTGCCAAGCTTGCATTTAGAATTCAGTATTTTGTTCTTGCTGCTGTTTTTCTATCAATAGTGTCCTTCATATTTGGTACTCCATTAAACGAAGGAGGGATTATATTAATAGGAAAATTTCAAGAAGGAGGCTTCTGGGAGACATTTGCAGTTTTTTTCCCGGCTGTTACAGGTATACTTGCAGGAGCAACAATGTCAGGAGAATTGAAAAATCCTAAGGATAGCATTATAAAAGGTACACTTATAGCTGTTGGGACGGGTTTTGTTGTGTATGTATTGCTGGCGGTCTGGTTTGCAAAGCAAGCAACAGTTGATATGCTCCTTACAAATAATTCTGTTATATTGAAGTTAGCATTGTTTAAACCAATAATAATTGCAGGAATTATGGGTGCTATAATTTCGTCAGCCTTGTCTACTCTGGTAGGTGCACCACGTACTCTTTCAGCTTTAGCCGAAAACAGAGTTATACCTTTTGCGGGAATATTAAGCAAAAAAGCTTCAAACGGTGAACCAAGAACGGCAATAATAATTTCGTCTTTTGTATCTCTTATTATTATTCTTGCTGGAAATCTTGATAGCCTGGCAGAACTTTTAACATTATTTTTTCTTACAACCTATGGAACTATAAATCTAGTTGTATTATTAGAGCAAACAATAGGAATTGTAAGCTTTAGACCTCGCTTATCAGTTTCAGTTCTAGTACCAATAATCGGACTTGTAGGATGCGTTTTTGCAATGCTGCTTATAAATAAATTTTTTGCTATTATTGCCTTACTGGTTGTAGCATTTATATATTATTTACTCAGTAAGAAAAATCTTGTTTCACCATGGGGAGATGTTAGAGGTGGAGTATTTGCCTCAGTTGCTGAATGGGCGGCTCAAAAAGCTATGTCTATGCCATACCACCCTCGTCTTTGGAAGCCAGCTATTGTTATACCTGTTGAAAAACCAGAAGATTTTAAAAGAATATCAAGGTTTATAAGGGGATTGGTTTACCCAGCTGGAAGGGTATATTACCTGACAATAAGTAAAGAAAAAGACTTTCCAGAGGATGAGATTAAAATAGTAGATGAATCTTTAGAACAACTAGTTAATGATAATGTTTTTACAAGAAAGGTGATTATAAGACATGGGGATTTTAGATCAGATCTGCATATTGTGTTAGAAAGTCTTCTTAGTACTTTCCTTCCACCAAATACAGCTTTCTTTACTATTAGCAATAGCTATGAAAAGCAGGAGAATTTTAAGCAGCTTTTAGCAAGTTTAGGAAGCTTAAGAATTGGAACAATGTGTCTCTATCTCCATCCCAAGTATGGATTTGGCCAGGAAAAAAGAATTAATTTATGGCTGCGAGATAGAAGCCCAAATACAAACTTAGCAGTACTAAGCGCTCTACAGCTTGTTAAAAATTGGAATGCAAGTCTGCATTTAATCCGCGTTGTAAAAAGATCAGAGGATATTAAACGTGCAGAAGAAGAACTGGAGGTTTTTATTGAAGATGCAAGATTACCTGTTAATACAAAGCTTAAAGCATTGACCGGAGATTTTTTATCTGCTATAGAAACTGAACCTGGAGATCTAAATCTATTGGGTATGCCACCTAAATATGACCAGATTTTATATATAGTAGAAAATATACCGAATAGCATATTATTTGTAGCTGATTCAGGACTGGAAAATGCTTTGGTGTAAAGATATAATATGTATGTTGCATTAAAGACGTTACATAAAAGAAATTACAACAAATTTATTTTGCAATATTAAATAATAAATGTAAAATGTTTATTGCAAAAAATGCAGCTTAAGGAGAAAAAATGAAATTGTATGTAGGCGAAACTGAGAAATTTAAAAAAATTCAAGATGCTATAAATAGCATTCCAGTGAATAATAATGGGCAAATAGAGATATTTATATCAAATGGTATATACAAAGAAAAAATTAAAATTGAAAAACCTAATATTAGATTAATAGGTCAAGATGTTGATAAAACAATAATTACATATGATGATTGTGCTGCAAAAATATTGCCTGATGGTTCTAAAATGGGCACATTTAACTCATATACAGTCTACATCGGAGACGAAAACTTTATAGCCGAAAATATAACTTTTGAAAATTCTGCTGGAAGTGGGTTAGTTGTAGGACAAGCAGTTGCAGTATATGTTGATGCAGACAAAGCAGTGTTTAAGAATTGTTCATTTTTAGGTTTTCAGGATACACTTTTTACAGGCCCATTACCTAATGATCCAATACCTGTAGGTATTAATGCTCTTCAGAAATATTTATTATATGGGCAAGATGGTTTTGAAGGAGTATTAAGACATTATTTTGAGGATTGCTATATTGAAGGTGATGTTGATTTTATCTTTGGTTCAGCAAGAGCAGTATTTAATAAGTGCGAAATATTTTCAAAAAATAGAAATGAGAAAATAAATGGCTTTATAACTGCGGGTTCACACAGGAAGACTGAACAATATGGATATGTTTTTATAGATTGTAAGCTTACATCTGACGCTGACCCTGGGACTGTGTTTCTTGGTAGACCGTGGAGAGACTATGCTAATGTAAAATTTATTAATTGTTGGATGGATAAACATATAATTGATGAAGGTTGGGATAACTGGGATAATGTTAAAAGAGAATCAACGTCTAATTATTCTGAATTTGGAAGCTATGGGCCAGGTGCGAATGACACTAAAAGAGTAAAATGGTCAAATATATTAAAAGAAGATAAAGCAATATTATATACAATTGAAAATATCTTATCAGGTGATGATAAATGGAATCCTTTAATGGATTAGAACAGTTAGGAATTGAAAAGGGAGTGCTGCAAAACTACTTTTAAGTAGTTTTGCAACAGCCATTTAGGGTTATTTTCTAATTGTATATGAGTTTTCCGGCGCATTTTTTAAAATTATATTTTTGTTATTAATGTCAGTTATATTATATATTAAATTAATATTCTTCGAATTGTGTCCATTAATTTCTAATAAAGTGTTATTAGCGTTTTCAAATTTGCAGCCTTGTACAATAGCACTATCAACATTTTCAAAAACCATAGTAGGGATATCCTCTTTATGATTATCAAATGAACATGAGACAAAAGATATATTCTCACTATTTACTACTAGATAGGAAGGTCCCTCCTGATTTTCAATTGTTACCTGATTAAAGGAAACATTTTTAGTGAATTGGCAGTAAACTCCTTGCTTACACATAGGCTCAAAATTACTAAGCATTCCGGGCATTTGAGGTTCTGTATTATTAGACATAGCGATTGAAACATTATTAAATGTGATATCCTGAACGGGCATTTCAGGAAGTCCATATAAGAAGACGGCAGCAGCTCCAACTTCTCTAGCTGTTATATTGCTAAAATGAATTCTTCTAAAGATAGGAGTTTCTTCAGAAACCGGATAGGGGTTTTTATCCCATACTTTTTTATCTTTACCATCCGGTCCACAATGGTAATATAGATTTAATACTATTGGGCAGAACACTTCCTTCATTATTATATTATTTACACGAATATCCTCTACAACTCCGCCTCTTCCACGTCTTGATTTTATTCTTATTCCCCTGTCTGTACCTTCAAATACGCAATTGGAAATGACAACATTTCTAATGCTTCCACTCATTTCACTACCTATTACAACACCACCGTGACCATGGACCATTGTACAGTTAGTGATTGTGAGGTTCTCACATGGAATTCTGTAAGCACTATGCTGTGTTCCGGATTTAATTGTAATACAATCATCTCCAACATCCACATGGCAATTTGATATATGAACATTTTTACATGAATCGGGATTAATTCCATCTGTATTTGGAGAATCAGCAGGGTTTTTAATTGTTATTTTATTTATAGTAATGTTCTCACAATTTATAGGATTTATAGTCCATGCAGGCGAATCAATGAGCTTAACTCCTTCAATTAAAACGCGGTTACTATTCTCAAAACTAATAAAACGCGGTCTGGGATATTCAAGAGTCTTTTCTCTCATAAGCTTCCACCAATAAGAACCCTGTCCATCCATGACCCCATATCCTGCAATTGAAACATTTTCCAGGTCTTTGCCATAAATTAGAGGAGAATATAATAGATGTTCAGAACCTTCCCATCTTGAATTGATTAACGGATATTCATTTTTATCCTGAACAAATCTAATTACTGATCCAGCGTCTAAAAATAAAGTAATATTACTATCTAAATGTATTGGACCAGTTAAATAAGTTCCTGATGGAACATATATAGTACCTCCGCCTGACTCATTGCATAATTTAACAGCAGATTTGAAAGTATCTGTACACAAAGTTTTTCCATCAGCTACTGCACCCAAATCTTTTATATTAAATGTAGAGGTTGTAATATTAATCATTCTTATCACCTCTTAATTTCTCAATTTCAATACTGGCTAATATAAATGGACCAACGCCTTTAAAGTCATTTGCAGCTACAGGTTCGTTTATATAGTAATTAAATGAGCCATCCCTGTAAGGATTGTTTCCAAGACCTGCAACAGCACAAACTCCCTTTAAATTAACCATATCGTTTTCATCAACTTCAATAAATTCTTCTATAATGCCATCATATGCTTTATTAACCTTCTCCACATATCCTTCATTAAGATAACTATTATTAATAGCTTTTGTAAAAGCATAAATAAACATTGATGAAGAAGAGGATTCAAGATAGTTTCCTCTTCTTGAGCCATGGTCAAGAACCTGATACCATACACCGCTGTGTGGGTCTTGAACCGCAAAAACAGCCATAGCCAGGTTATTTAATATTCTAATCAGAGAATCTCTATTCTCAGAATTTTCAGGGATGAAATCCAAAGTATCTACAATTGCAGCAAGGTACCAGCCTAATGCTCTACCCCAAAAATGAGGAGAACAGCCTGTTTTATCATTTGACCATTTCATTCCCTTGCTTTCATCCCAGGCATGATATAATAGTCCCGTTTCTGAGTCAAGAGTATGCTCATATATAATGTTAAATTGATTAATAATATCTGAGAATGATTCAGGCTCATTAAATGTTTTTGAATATTCAGCATAAAAAGGACTGCACATAAATAAGCCATCCAGCCACATTTGATTTGGATAAATGGCTTTGTGCCAAAAACCACCAGCTAGAGTTCTTGGTTGATTTGCTATTTGTTCACGTAAAGTATCAATTGCTTTTTTGTATTTCTCTTCGCCAAGCTTATTATATAGAGAAATAACAATCTTACCAGAATTAATTTGGTCCAGATTAAAATCCCACATTGTATAACCATTGATATTGCCTTTAGAATCAATTTGTGCATCAACATTTTCCTTAATGTAATTATAAAATTTTACATCCCCGGTTTTTTCCCATACTTTTTCTATAGCTTTCAGCATTAATCCAAATTCATAGCACCACGTATCCATATATTTAGAATAACGATTTATAACGGATGATGCCATTTCTTCAGACCATTGTATTTTGTCGCTTGTAGACGTCATATTTGTCCTCCTTAAGTGTTTTAATTATATTATACTGCTATTCGTAAACAATATCTGCTCAGATTTTGCTGTGATTATAAATAAATCATCACATTTTGCTTTAATACTAATTCAAAATATGGTATGATTAAGAAAAGTAACTTATATATAGCTTTTATTGTATATGTTGTATTAAAGACATTGCATGGAAGAAATAAGCAATATATAGTCAGAGGAACATAATTTTGCAATATTTGAATAAGAAATGCAAAATATTTATTGCAAAAAATATAACTCCTTATAGTGAGGTTTAATATGTTTATTAATAATGATGAATTTTCCAATTCAGATGAAACTTTTTTAATATCCCACAAAAAGGTCACGGGTTTCTTTTCTATGAAGAATAATCATTTTCATGATTATTATGAGATATATTACCTTATGTCAGGAGAAAGATTTTATTTTTTTAAAGATAGAGTTTTTCATTTGACAAAAGGATGTCTTTTATTTACAAATGTAAATGAGCTTCATAGGACAACGGATGCTATTGGGCCAAATCATGAAAGATTATTAATTAAATTCCATAAAAGATTTATTATGACATTAAATGGGTATGTTCAAAAAATTATAGATTCAATCGTTCAAAATGAATATTTAGTCTTAAATTTGTCTTTAAAAGAACAGCAATATGTTGAAGGTTTTTTGTCAGATATGGTTGGTGAAGCCAATAATCGGTTAAGTGGGTTTGAAGTAAACATACAGGCTATTCTAATGCAATTATTAGTATATATAACTAGATTTGTAGAGGAGGAGTATGTATTAACCAATACTCACCCAAGTGTCAAACATGAAAAAGTATCTGAAATTGTTAAATATATTAATGCCAATTATATGGAAAAATTAGATGTAAAAGGTGTAGCGAAGCATTTCTATATCAGCCCCTTCTACTTGAGTAGAATTTTTAAAGAAACTACAGGATTTACGTTTGTTGAATATATTAATAGTATACGAGTTAAAGAAGCACAAAGGCTTCTTGCCAATACAAGGTATAAAGCTATACAAATTTCAGAAAAAGTAGGCTTTGGTAGTATTACAAGTTTTAACAGGGTGTTTAAAGAGGTTTCCGG
>CAYYEC010000164.1:0-8083 GCA_964470745.1 uncultured Eubacteriales bacterium
ATCATGGAGCCTTATCGCAAATGTTTATGACCAGGAATATGATCTGCCCAGGACTTCACAACCCCATCTGTTTGAACTTCCTCAACAGGTTGGCAATCTTCCGGCAGGAACAATTCTACTGGCTGGAAATATTTTTGATGAAAACCCGGCTACTGTAACAAGAATTGTAATCTATAAAAGTACTGACAGGGGTGAAACATGGTCATTCCTGTCGCAGGTAGACCAAGGGGGTCCATACGATTATGACCCGAGTCCGTCTTCCACAACTACGACGGTTTGGGAACCATTTATGGGTTTGGATAGCTCAGGGAACCTGGTCTGCTATTTTTCCGATGAGCGCCAAAAGGCTAATGATATTCTGCAGGCTGTTGTACTCCGCAAATCAACTGACGGAGGACAAACATGGGGATCAGTAGTAAATGTTGCAGCTATACCTAACCAGAGTGATCGGCCTGGTATGATAACAGTTACAAAGCTGCCTAACGGAAAGTATATGGCCACCTATGAAGTCGTAAACCGTCCAAGTCAGTCCAACAATAATGCTGTGGTTTACTACAAATTCTCAAATGACGGCGTAACCTGGACTGCAAATGATCTGGGAACCCAGCTCAAATTGAGCAATGGCAGGGGTATAGGTTCGTCACCATATGTTAAGTGGGTGTCGACGGGAGGACCTAACGGGACTGTAATTGTCTCATCTAAATGGGCACTTGACAGTTCAGGAAACATTAGCGGTGGTCAAAATTTCTATGTAAACTATAATCTGGGAGAGGGTGATTGGGAGAGGATGCCATACGCAGTGACCTATGACTATAATGACCAAGCAGGCGGATACTTTTCCGGCTTCGCCCAGAGCTTTGATACAAGTGTTGATGGCCTGACACTATACCATATAACCAATGTTGAAAACTTAAACAATACAAAAGTTGTAGGTGGTGTTACATACCACATGAATGATATCCGAGTTGGTACGATACCACTGAACGGAGACCGATATGAAGCTGAAAATGCTGCACTGACAAATGTTCAGGTAGGAAATGTAGTTGATGGAAGCGGAGGTAAGGAAGTGCAGTATATTAACTACTCGGACAGCTCAGTTAATTTTACAAATATCAAAGTACCTTCCAGTAGTACGTATACTGTTAATGTCAGGTACTCCAATGGGACAGGTGCAAACAGTTCCCATTCGGTGAAAGTAAACGGTGGAACAGCATTTTCGGTAAACTATACGCCTACACAAAATTGGGACAGATATCAGTGGGCACAGTTTACCACCTCCCTAAATACGGGATATAATACAATAGAGTTTAAGTATAACGGTACTTATGCGGAAATTGATTGTATTGAAGTTTACAAATCAGGGGTATCGAATAATGGTGATTTTAAAATTGTAAACAGAAACAGCGGGAAATATCTGGAGGTATATAGTGCATCAACTGCGAATGGTGGCAATATCGACCAATGGGGTAATACGAATCATCCGTGTCAGATATGGGATTTTGTATCAGCTGGCAGTAACTATTTTAAGATAGTAAACAAAAACAGTGGTAAGTTACTGGATGTAAGTGGAGGATCTATGGCAGATGGCGCAAATGTAATCCAATGGAGCGATAACAGCGGTTACAACCAACAGTGGTCATTATATCCTACAGACAGTGGATATTATAAATTTGTGAACAGGAACAGTAGTAAACTACTGGAGGTCTATCAGAATTCATCACAAGATGGCGCAAATATAGATCAATGGGGAGATACAGGGTATAACTGTCAACAGTGGACATTGATAAGAGAAGGGATTCAGTAAATTATATTGCCCAGGATGCTACATTTAAGATTGAAGACGGACTGGCAGATTCTACTTCAGACAATGAATGAGGAAATAATACTACAGAAAATAATGCAGCGAATTAATAATAAGTACAGTAAGTACTATAACAAGCAGCATAAAATAACAATAAATTTAGATACAAATAATCATCCACCAGCTTAGCTGGTGGATGATTATTTGTATCTAAATTTGACTCTGGGTTCATGAATTTGCCGTAAATATATGCTGAAGATATATTTATTGAAATAAATATTAGTGGTATAATTTAATTAAGGTAATAAAATCAAATATTGGATTTACTTTGAGGTATATCTTTATATAGGAGAATAGATATGGTTGTTTATAATAAACTGGTTAGAGATAAAATTCCGGAAATTATTGAGGAAAGTGGAAGGAAGGCGAAGATCAGATATTTGGATAATGAGGAATTTTATGAGGCATTAAAGGTTAAATTACTTGAAGAAATGACAGAATTTCTTGAGAGTGACAGAAGGGAAGAAATTGCGGATGTACTTGAGGTATTAGATGCAATTCTGAAGGCTAAGGGGATTGGTTGGGACGAAATAAGGCAATTGCAGGATGAGAAAAGGTATGCAAGGGGTGGATTTGAGGAGAAGGTGTTTTTAGTGGAGGCTGAATAAGTGAAATCTCAACTTTTATTGAAATTTCAGACTGCTTTTAGAAAATGTACCTATAAGAAAATATACCTATAGAATTATTGACAAAACAGGAATTTAAACCTATATGTTTTTACTTTAGATATGTTATATAATAATCTAGAAGGGAGTTGAAAATATGAAAGTCAAATTAAGTATGTTCTTAAGTATAATTATTATTTTAGTTTCAGTTCTAGGATTGCCTGCATTTGCAAATAATTATGATGGTTATGAATCTAATGGTGGAAATTCATTTATAGATGTAAATGAAAATCATTGGGCATATGATGCTATTGAGTGGATGGCAGCCAAAAAAATTCTGGATGGGTATGGTGAAGGGATTTTCAAGCCTGATGGAACTATTACCAGGGCTCAATTTGCTAAAATAATGGTTTTGGCTTTAGACCTTTCAGTAGATAAGCCGGAAAGTTCCTCGTTTATCGATATAGGAGAAAACCAATGGTTTTATGAATATGTTGAGTCTGCCAAATACTATTTAACAGGTTTTAAAACATCTAGAGGAGATTATTTCAAACCTGGAGAAAGTGCGGTGCGTGAAGACATGGCAGTAGCACTTGTAAAAGCGTTAGGAATGGAAGACGAGGATTATGATGAAAGTATATTAGACAAGTTCGGTGATGAGGATAGAATATCAAAAAATCTTAGAAAATATGTAGCTATCGCAGTTAAAAATAAAATTATGCAAGGATATACAGTAGATGGTGGAGAATGGGAATTTGGTCCCGGCAGCTATTTAACAAGAGCTCAGGCGGCGGTTCTTTTATATAATACAATTAAGGAAAATGAAGAAAAGGTTACATATGATGATGAAGGAACTGCACCAAGTGTGACAGGAATTATAGATGGAGACAAAATTGTTTTAAATTGGACTAAGGCACAAGAGGATGGTTTCCAATATTATAAGGTGGTGGCATCCAAGTACAATTCCAAACCACAATACCCTGACGATGGATATCTATTTAGTATTGCCCATAGAGGAATAACCTCTGCAGTGATAAAAGTCACCGATGTCTACGATGGTGGAGATTTTAATAATAGGTTTCTTAAAGGCGAGAAATACTATTTTAGTGTGACAACAGTGTATGATGGCTTGAAAGTACCGGGAAGTGCAGTACAGTTGGCTTTCTCCGGAGAAGGAGAAGATGTTGAAGAATCATATATAACACCTAGAGTTGAAGTAAATGAAGTGGATGGTAAGATAAAAGTAGAGTGGAATAAAATAGCTCATTCAAAGTTCCAGGGATATAAGGTAGTTGTTTCTAAATACAATTCTTCACCAAAGTATCCTGATGATGGATACTTCAAGTGGATTACCGATAAAGACCAGACATATACATATATTAAAGATGGTGATTCATACAACAATGGTGATTTCGGAGGCATCATTAAAGGTGGAGAGCCTTATTATATAAGTATAACTGCAGTATACAATGATAGAAAAGTAGCAGGAAATACAATTAGAATTGAAGTACCTGAGTAGGAACAATATGCATATAATAATTGAATATTAATAATGAAAGACCAACTTTCAGAGATCTTTTGACTAACTGAGTTTTAAAAAACGACATGTATAAGATGTCGTTTTTATTTGTCTTTATATGCTATATGGTTTAGCTGTAGAGGAAGTAATAAATTTAGAGACTTTCCCCGCATCTTTTTATAAAGCCCATTATAGCTATTGCTAATATTATATATGCAATTATGAGGAAAATAACTAATATAGAGCCCAAAACTGGAATGGAAATTAGAATAAATGATAATAGTGTCGTTAGCTGCAAAGTTAAATATTGATTCCACTTTTGATTGGATTCTTTATACAATTCCATTTCGTCTACTCGTTTTGCAATTTCACATATACCCTTAAAAAGGTGATACATGAGTTTTAGATTTAATATTACTGCTATAATTACAATTATTACACTGAATGGACCCAATATACAAAACTGAATTCTTCCCCCTTGGACTGGTCTTTCATATATGGAGAACATGGAGAGTATTATAAGTGGTATATTAAATTTTGAGGCCACGATAAAGTGTTCGCTGCTTGAGGCAAGAATGCTAAACCCAATAGCGAAAAATATATAGCCTATTATGTCTGGGAGTATGTCAAATCCCTGTATTTTAAAGTCAAGTAGTGTAAATAGGATTCCCAGCTTGATGATGCTAAAGCCTTTTATGTGCATGAAATTTACCTCCAATTTTTACTAGTATATTATGGTTTTTTGATAATGTGTATGATTTTGAGGAGGAATTTTTTGAGTGAGATTGCTGAAAAAGTCGGTACTGAATTGGTGTTTTTCAGTAGTCTTAATTCAGGAGAGATGCTTTGTTTTGGGGAGAGTGGTAGATAAAGAGGTGAAAAATTTTGTTCCTTTTCTTGGATGATTGTAATTCAATTATTGACTAAACCAAACAAAAAATATATACTTAAGTAAATTAATGAATTACGTACGTAGGAGAAAAAAGTGTCAACGGGATTTAATTATGTATTTCCTGCAATAAAAGGTATGCAGGCTAGAAAAGAATATTTTGTTGCTATGTGCCCGCTAGGAATTATACCAAAGATATTTCAACAATCAGAAGAAGATTTACCACCAGAGTTTAGAGCACAAAGAATTTTAAATAAATCAAGGATTCCTGAAATAGCAAAATATATAGTAGAAAATCCTAATGACTATGTATTTTCTTCGCTTACAGCTTCTGTAGATGGAAATATGAAATTTACTTCTCATTTGAATGGTAATCTTGGTGAATTGGAAATACCAATGGAGTCAAAGTTCTTAATAAATGATGGTCAACATCGTAGAACTGCGATTGAAGAAGCATTAAGACAAAATACGGAATTAGCTAATGAAACTATATCTATTGTTTTCTTTGAAGATAAAGGATTAAAAAGAAGTCAGCAAATGTTTGCAGACCTTAATAAACATGCTGTTAATACAACTAAGTCAATAGGCATTCTCTACGACAATAGAGATTGTATGTCATTGATTTCAAAAAAATTAGTGGATGATATACCACTTCTGAAAACATTTACAGATAAAGAAGTAGACAACCTTTCGAAGTATTCTCCTAAGATGTTTACTTTAACAAATATTCATAGCTCAATAGCTTGTATTCTAAATAAGAAAAAAGGCGATGAAATATCAAAGGATGAAGAACGATTTGTTAAGGATTATTGGAAAAGCTTATGTAATACTATTCAAGAGTGGAAGCAAGTACAGAATAAGATATTGAGTGCAAACGAGTTCAGAAAAAACTATATAAATGCTCACGGAGTTGTTCTGGTTGCGTTGGGACATTTGGGAAATTATTTTTATGAAAATAATATAGAGAATTACAAAACTTATTTAAATAAACTCAATTATATAGATTGGAGCAGGTCAAATCATAAATATTGGATTGGACGAGCAATAACAAGTAGCGGAAAAATCAATAAAAACAGCACAGGAATAAAGCTTACTTGTGCCAAAATTAAAAGTTTAATTGGGATACAATTATCTGAAGAAGAAGAGAGATTAGAGGATTCTTTAAGAAACCAAAATGGGGAATAAGGATATGAGAAATAGTTTTTTTAATGAAAATACAATAGATACTTTATTAGATGAAATGGAAATGGTTTATTTACATGATAATAGACCTTGGATAATTGGCTATAGTGGAGGGAAAGATTCTACTACAGTTTGTCAATTGGTTTTTAAAATGATTCTGAAATTACCTAAAGCAAAAAGAACTAAACCAATTTATGTAGTGTCTTCTGATACAATGGTAGAAAATCCAATAGTAATTGACTATCTTAAGGAAATGTCAACGATGATGGGAAATAGTGCAATGCATCAAGAGTTACCAATTGAGACATACATGATTTATCCTAGAATTGAAGATACTTTTTGGTCATTAGTCATTGGTCGTGGATATCCTACACCAGAGCCTCCTGGATTTAGATGGTGTACAGATAGATTGAAAATTAATCCTTCAAATAGATTTATTAAGGAACAAATTGAAGGAGGAAAAGAAGTTGTAGTATTACTAGGTGTAAGAAAAGATGAGAGTTTAGCTAGGGCAAGAAGAATTGAAGGAAGAGAAATAGAAGGTAAACTTTTAAATAAACATGAAGTAATTGGAGGAGCATATGTCTATAACCCCATAACTGAATTAACCACTGATGATGTTTGGGAAGTATTATTAAATAGTGATAATGGTTATTCTCCTTGGGGATCAGATAATAATTATTTATTATCTCTATATAAGAATGAAGATGGTGGAGAATGTCCTTTTACAATAACTGATACAAAGAAAGACAAGGATTTACCTACTTGTGGTAAAACCAGATTTGGCTGCTGGGTTTGTACAATGGTAAAGGAAGATAAGTCTTTAAAAGGGTTTATTGAAAGTGGAGAAGATTGGCTAATTCCATTAAGAGAGTTTAGAGATTGGTTATTGAGTATCAGAAAAGATGCGTTATTAAGGGATTGGAAAAGAAGAAATGGTACTGTATATCAAAAGGGAGATGGAAGTCTAGGCTTAGGACCGTTTAATCTTGAGGGAAGAAAAACGATTTTAGAAAAATTATTAGAACTTGAAAATCAAATAGGGATTGAACTGATTACGATAGATGAACTAAAATATATAGATTCAGTTTGGGACGATGAAGGGGATTTGTCTAAGCGGTTACTTGTAGATACATATAGCAGGATTAAAGGACAAGAATTGCCATGGGATAAATTTAAAAGAGCTGTATACGATGATGAAGTTATTAATACTTTGGAACAATATTGTAAAGAATATGAGGTCCCATTTGAGTTAATGAGTAAATTGGCTTTAACAGTAAACAAAAATAAATTTATTACTCGAAGACCTGTTTTAAAGCAGTCTTTTGATAGAGTACTAAACGAAAACTGGTTACATTATGAAAAAGTAAAAGAAGGATTGGATTATGAGAATAAATAAAATTGAAATATGTAATTTTGGTTCTTTTGAAGGTAATGTGCAATTTGATTTTGTTATAGATGATCCCAATAAAAATGTTATCCTAATTGGTGGTAAAAACGGAGCAGGTAAAACTACTTTATTTACTGCTATTAAACTATGTCTATATGGACATATAGGTCTTGGCTATGAAATAGCTAGTACTAGCTATTTTAGGAGGATAAAGAAATTAATTAATAGAAATTCTTTGTCTAAAAAAGATGTTAATACAAATATCAAATTAAATTTTGATATTGAACAAGAAAGAGAAGTTGCAAATTATCAAATAACTAGACAATGGACGTATACAGAACATAAGCTCGAAGAATTTATAGACATAAAAAGAAATGGTAAAACTTTAAATGATGAAGAGATAGATAGTTTTGAAAATTATATAAGAACTTTGATTCCACCACAGCTTTTTGATTTGTTTTTCTTTGATGGAGAAAGAATTAGTGAGTTCTTTTTAGAAGGAAATACATCTAAAAACCTGAGAGATGCAATTTTACTTTTATGTGGATATGATACTTTTGATATTATTAAAAATAATTTTAAAAGGGTATCACACAAAGATGCTGATGATTTACTTAGTGAAGAAGAAAAGAAAAGA
>CAYYEC010000165.1:0-8043 GCA_964470745.1 uncultured Eubacteriales bacterium
AGCTGTATGTGGGTGTATGATGCAGCAGCCACACATTGTTGAACAAATTAAGAAAAAATATAAACATGTTGGGCTTATTTTTGGTACACATAATTTATATAAATTACCTGAGCTTATAGATATTGCTATGAATTCTGATAAAACAATAGTAGATGTTTGGGAAGCCACAGGATCTATTGCTGAAGGAATGCCTATAGAGCGTAAAGATGGAGTTAAAGCCTGGGTTACAATAATGTATGGATGTAATAATTTCTGTTCATACTGTATTGTACCATATGTTAGAGGTCGCGAAAGGAGCAGAAGTGTAAAGGATGTTATAGAAGAAATTGAAAAGTTGGCAAAGCAAAACTTTAAGGAAGTAACTTTATTGGGACAGAATGTTAACTCATATGGAAATGATTTTGGTGAAAAGGATAGTTTTGCAAAGTTACTTTATGAAATAGATAAGATTAAAGGTATTGAAAGAGTTAGATTTATGACATCTCATCCAAAGGATTTATCAGATGATCTTATTTATGCAATTAGAGACTGTAAAAAGGTTTGTGAATACTTGCATCTTCCATTTCAGGCTGGAAGTACTAAAGTTTTAGATGACATGAATAGAAAATATACAAAAGAACAATACTTAGATTTGGTTTCAAAAGTAAAAGAAATAATACCTGGAATAGCTTTATCTACAGATATAATTGTAGGATTTCCAGGTGAAACTGATGAAGACTTTGAGGATACGTTAGATATATTAGAAAAAGTTAGATTTGATTCTGCTTATACTTTCTTATATTCAAAAAGGACTGGAACTCCGGCTGCAGAAAAGGAGCAGCAAGTACCGGAAGATATCAAGAAAGAAAGATTTGATAGACTACTTGAAGTTCAAAATAGAATTAGTAAAGAAATAAACGACGATTTTTTAAATAAAACATATGAGGTTTTAGTGGAAGGACCAAGTAAAACAAATCCTCAAATATACACAGGTAGAACAAGAACAAATAAGATTGTGAATTTTGGAGGAAATGAAGAACTAGTTGGAAAGCTTATAAAGGTTAGGATTAAGAACACCCAAACTTGGTCTCTTGAAGGAGAAGCTGTGGAGAATTAATAATTAAGAATGGAGATTTTAGAATTGTGGATATATTGGATAAGGCAAGAGAGCTTGGTGAGATGATAAGAGATTCAGAGGAAATGAGAAGGTATTTGGATGCTGAAATAGATGTAGAAAAAGATGATAAAGCAAAACAATTAATGAATGAATTTAAGGCTTTACAGGTTGAGGTTGTTAGAGCTTCTAAAGAAGGGAAAAATAAAGAATTTATTGATGGACTAAGAGAAAAATTAATGGATAAACAAAAAGTTTTAGATTCAAATGAAGTAATCAAAAATTTCTTTAAGACAAAGCATAATGTAGATAGATTAGTCAAGAATGTTAATGAAGTTATAAAATATGCTATAACTGGAGATTCAGGTTGTTATTCAGGAAAATGTGGGTCTTGTAGTGGATGTAAATAGAAATATGAAGTGAGGTAAAGTAATGGCAAATTTAACTCCAATGATGCAGCAGTATATGGATATTAAAGATAATTATAGGGATTGTATCCTTTTTTATAGGTTAGGCGATTTTTACGAAATGTTCTTTGATGATGCACTAACAGCATCTAGAGAATTGGAAATAACTCTGACAGGGAGAGACTGTGGAATGAGTGAAAGAGCTCCTATGTGTGGTGTTCCATTTCATTCTGCTGATAATTATATTTCCCGTCTTATAAATAAAGGATTCAAAGTGGCTATTTGTGAGCAAGTTGAAGATGCAGCTGTTGCAAAAGGAATTGTTAAAAGAGAGGTAATAAAAGTAGTTACACCAGGTACTGTTACTGATTTAACTATGTTGGACGATAGAAAAAACAACTATCTGATGTGTATTTACTGCAATAAAATATATTTTGGTATTTCCATAGTTGATATTTCAACAGGAGAATTTAGTTCAACCCAGATTAATTGGGGAAACAGTGAGAATAAGCTTATGGATGAAATAGCTAAATACTCGCCCTCAGAAATAATTGTTAACAATGAATTATATTCAAATACTCAATTAGTAAAGAATATCAAAGATAGGTTTAATGTATATATTTCGCCCCTTGAGGATGAATACTTTTTAATAGAAAATGCAAGAGTAAAGATTTCTGACAATTTTGGTGAAGAAAGTATCAGCCCAAATATATATGATTTATACATAAATTCGTCGGGAGCATTATTAGCATATTTAGAACAAACTCAAAAGGTTAATTTGGATCATATTGGAGAATTGAACCTATATAAGATAGAAGAGTATATGGTACTGGATGTTGCTACAAGAAGAAATCTCGAGTTAACAGAAACTATGAGAGAGAAAAAAAGAAAAGGAACTTTATTATGGGTTATTGATAAAACAATGACTTCAATGGGCGGCAGGACTATAAGAAAGTGGATTGACCAGCCTTTAATAAAAGAAGGAGACATAAAAGAAAGATTGGAGGCAGTTAGCGAATTTAAAGATAAATATATGGTTAGAATGGAAGCCAGAGAACTATTGAAAAATGTATATGATATAGAAAGGTTATTAAGTAAAGTAATATTAGGCAGTATAAACTGTAGAGATTTAATTGCTCTAAAAAATTCAATAGGTCAAATTCCTTACATAAAAAACGTTATAAAAGATTGCAGTTCTGCATTAATTGAGAAGAATAATTTTAGATTAGATAGCTTGAAAGATGTTTTTGATTTAATTGAAGTTTCTATAATAGATGAGCCACCTATTACTATAAAAGAAGGAAATATAATAAAAGATGGCTATAATGGAGAGGTTGATAAGCTAAGAAGGGCTACTAAAGAAGGTAAAGGCTGGATTGCAGAACTGGAAAATTCCCAGAGAGAAAAAACTGGAATTAAAAACCTTAAAGTAGGTTTTAATAAAGTATTCGGATACTATTTGGAAGTCACAAAATCTTATTACTCATTGGTACCTGATTATTACATTAGAAAGCAAACCTTAGCAAATTGTGAACGTTACATAATTGAAGATTTAAAAGAGATTGAAAACACTATTTTAGGCGCTGAAGAGAAGGTTGTAGAACTGGAATATAAATTGTTTATTGAGATAAAAGAAAAAATAGCCAGTCAGGTTGACAGAATTAAAAGCACGGCTTTAAGTCTGGCTGAAATAGATGTTATTTCGTCATTAGCTGAAGTAGCTGATAGAGAAAATTATTGCATGCCAAATATTCAGAATGAGGGAGAAATCAGTATAATTGAAGGTCGTCATCCTGTAGTAGAAAAAATGCAGAATGAAAACTCTTTTATATCTAATGATACAATTTTGGATTTGGATGAAAATAGGCTTTCGATTATTACCGGACCAAATATGGCAGGTAAATCTACGTATATGAGACAAGTTGCATTGATTGTCCTAATGGCTCAAATAGGAAGTTTTGTTCCAGCCACAAGTGCTAATATAGGAATTGTCGATAGAATATTTACCAGGGTAGGTGCTTCTGATGATTTAGCATCCGGGCAAAGTACATTTATGGTTGAGATGATTGAGGTAGCAAATATTCTTCAAAATGCATCTAATAAAAGCTTACTTATATTAGATGAGATAGGAAGAGGGACAAGTACTTTTGACGGGCTGAGTATTGCCTGGTCTGTAGTAGAGTATATTAGTGATAGTAACAAATTGGGTTGTAGGACTTTGTTTGCTACCCATTATCATGAATTGACTGAATTGGAAGACAAGCTAAATGGGGTAAAAAACTATTGTATCTCTGTTAAGAAAAAAGGAGAAGATATAATTTTCTTAAGAAAAATAATACGTGGTGGGGCTGATGAAAGCTTTGGTATTCAGGTTGCCAAACTTGCAGGAGTTCCACAGATAGTTATAAATAGAGCAAAAGAAATCTTAATTGACCTGGAAGAAGCAGATATTAATAAGAATAAAAAAGCTAGAAAGAAAATCATAAAGCCTATAGATGGGCAAATGGATTTGATGACCTTTAACAGCATATCTAAAAGCAATGATGACGTTCTGGAGGAGATTAGAATTTTGGATGCTACAGCTTTAACGCCACTGGATGCACTAAATTTACTGTATAGTTTGCAGCAGAAGTTAATAAAGGGGAAATAGGGTGGAATAAGAATTATGGGTTGATGGTCTGAATACGGAGTTTACAAAAAAATTAGAAAGGAATTGACATGGGGAAGATTGTAATACTCGATGAAAATACTGCAAATAAGATAGCCGCCGGAGAAGTTGTTGAAAGACCTGCCTCTGTAGTTAAGGAAATGATTGAAAACTCAATAGATGCAGGAGCTGAAAGTATAACAATTGAAATAAAAAAAGGTGGAATTTCCTATATAAGAATAACTGACAACGGTAGTGGAATTGATGATGACGATGTTGAAATTGCCTTTGAAAGACATGCTACGAGTAAAATTCGAAAAGCAGAAGATCTAGAATCAATTTCCTCACTGGGCTTTAGAGGTGAGGCTCTAGCTAGTATTGCTGCTGTATCGGATGTGGAATTAACAACTAGAACAAAAAATAATTCTGTTGGAAAGCTTGTAAAAGTGCGAGGAGGAATAGTTAAAGATGTTAAGATGATAGGATGTCCTGTTGGTACTACATTTGTCGTAAGGAATTTATTTTATAATACTCCGGCTAGATTTAAATTTCTCAAAAAGGATACTACTGAAACGGGATATATATCAAACATAATTACAAGAGTTGCATTGGCAAATCCAAATATTTCATTCCGCTTTATAAATAATAATGCTACTATAATTCATACGCCGGGAAATAATGATCTACTTAGCACCATATTTAGCTTATATGGAAAAGAGATTGCTAAGGGTGTTAGTGAAATTGAGTATAAAGATAATAAAATTCAGATTTCAGGATATGCAGGTAAGCCTGAGATAGGTAGAGGAAATAGAAATTATCAATCCATATTCATAAATGGAAGATATATTAAAAGCAAATTAATAGCTTCAGCTATTGAGGAGGCATATAAAACATTTTTAATGAAAAATAAATTTCCTTTTATAGTTTTAAAAATAGATATAAACCCAATACTTGTTGATGTGAACGTACATCCAACGAAAATGGAAGTCAGATTCTCTGAGGAACAAGAGATTTTTAGAAGCGTTTATCATGCAATAAAGAGTGCGTTGTTAAGTAAATCTTTAATTAGGGAAGCTGATTTAAATAATAGCAAAAAGCCAATTTTCAAATTAAAGGAATTTGAAAACAAAAATAAGGAATTTGATCAACAGAAAATTGGTGATACTTATAAAAAACAACTTGATATAGTATCAGAACTCGATGAGAAAAATACTGCTATTGAGAAAAAGCCATTTATTATTGAACATACGGATAAACAGCAAAACGTAAAAACTTTTAATCCCACTGATGAAAAAAATAAGTCTAATCAACATATAAAAGAAAATTTAATTTATCATGACTATGTTCAAGATATAACTAAGTTAAATAATTGTAATGTAAATAATAATGAATTAATGGAAAGTGCAAAGAAAGATGAAGAAGCTGTAAACTTAGATAAAATAAATAAACAGGAAATTAAAAAAAGTAATCTCATAGAAGAAACAAATAAAGAAGTAAATAATGAAATAAAAGTAGATAAGAAGAATAAGGATATTGATTTATTTATTAATTCGAAAATTATTGGACAGGCCTTTTCTACGTATATCTTATTGCAGCATAATAACGAGCTTGTTTTAATTGACCAACATGCTGCTCATGAAAGAGCTATGTTTGAAAGATTAAAAGAAAAGTTTAATAAAAATGAAGCAGTCTCTCAAGTGTTGCTATCACCAGTAGTTATTGAATTAACACAGCAGGAAATTAAATTAATTGAAGAATATAAAGAATTTATTATAAAATTAGGCTTTGAGCTTGACAATTTTGGTAATAATTCTATAATACTGAGATCAGTTCCTATAGAAACTGATAGTGTGGAAATGCATTTTAAAGAGATAATTGATTTCCTTTTGTCTAAGAGAAATCAGGAATACTCTAAAATAGCTGACGAAGTACTATACCAGATAGCTTGCAAGTCAGCCATTAAAGCTAATGAAAACTTAAGTGAGATAGAAATTAAAAGCTTGCTTGAGACTTTAGCCGCATTAGAAAACCCTTATACCTGTCCACATGGAAGACCTGTAATTATTAGTATTACTAAAAATGAATTTGAAAAGAAATTTAAAAGAATATTGTAACTATTTTTATTAACTAGTGGTCTGTAACGTATGCTTTTTAGGGTGTGCAGATCACAGACAGAGGAAGTGGACTTGTAACACTTAAAATAGGATTATAAAAATGAAGTGTTACAAACCACTAGGATTAATTATAGATAATACTGTTGGAGGAAAACGTGAAAAATGTTATTATAATTGCAGGGCCTACTGCATCGGGTAAAACATCACTATCAATTGATCTTGCCAAAGATATAAATGGAGAGATAGTATCAGCTGATTCAATGCAGATTTATAAATACATGGATATAGGAACTGCAAAGCCTGATAGTGAAGAAATGTCTGGCATAAAACATTATATGATAGATGAAGTATATCCGGATGAAGAATTTAGTGTAGCGAAATATCAGGAAATGGCATTGAAGTATATAAATCGTATTATTTCAGATGGTAAGATACCTATAGTAGCTGGTGGGACAGGACTATATATTAATTCGCTTATATACAATATAGATTTCACAGAAACTATCTGCGATTGGGAATTAAGAGAAAGATTAGCTAATGAAGCATCTGAAAAAGGAAATGAGTATGTATACAATATGCTCAAGCAAATTGACCCTGAGGCTGCAAATAAGCTTCATACTAATGATTTAAAGCGTGTAATAAGAGCTATTGAGGTTTATCAGTATACTAAAATGCCAATTTCCCATCATCAGAAGCTCTCTAGAAATAGACCTCCGGAGCATAATTTTATTGTATTTGGCTTAAAAATGGATAGACAAAAGCTCTATGAAAGAATTAATAAAAGAGTAGATATTATGATAGAAAAAGGTCTGATAAATGAAGTAAGAGGGTTAATGGAAAAAGGATATGATAGAGATTCTATTGCTATGCAGGGTATTGGTTATAAAGAAATCATTTCTTATTTAAATAGTGAAATGTCTTTTGAAGAATCAATTGAAATTATTAAGAGAGATAGTAGAAGATATGCAAAACGTCAAATGACATGGTTTAGAAGGACTGAAAATTTAAATTGGATAGATTTGGATGAATTTGAGAATAATGAAGAAATAATAAAAAAAATTAAATATTATATTGCATCTTCTGGAATTATCTTGTAAAATATGAATAAGACAAACATCATTTTATTTATGAGAGTATGTTGACGAGAGTCTTGCAACGAATATTTTTAAAATATGCAAGATACAAATCAAGAAAGTAGATTTGTAATACTTTAATTATAATGTGTTACAAGCTACTGGTAAGTTGCACAATATATAGAGACAAGAGGAGGCTTATTTGTGAATAAGAATATTAACTTACAAGATGTTTTTTTGAACCAAGTGAGAAAGGAGCATATTCCTGTTACCATTTATTTAACAAATGGATTTCAATTAAGAGGAATGGTAAAAGGTTTTGATAATTTTACAGTAGTATTAGATAGTGAAGGCAAACAACAATTAGTGTATAAACACGCTATATCAACAGTTACCCCATTAAAAGCAGTGAATTTTATTTTTAATGATGGTAAGGAATGAAAATAATTATTTTATTTATTAAATAAAAATAAGTAAAAATTAAAGGCAGCTAATAGATAAATTTATATCTTTTAGTTGCTTTTTAATATTAAGAAAAAAGGAGAAAATGATTGAACTTTAAATTAGTAATTTTTGATTTAGATGGTACATTAGTTAACTCAATAGATGGAATAGCCTATTCTATGAACAATTTACTTAAAAAATATGGTTTTCCATGTCATGATACAGAGAGCTACAAGCACTTTGTAGGAAATGGAATAAAAGTACT
>CAYYEC010000166.1:0-8038 GCA_964470745.1 uncultured Eubacteriales bacterium
ATATTGGATACATTCACAGAAGTTTGTGTTATCAAATATGCATCATATTCACCAAATGCATGGTTATCCGATTTCCATTTGTATGCTACAATTGTTGCCTTTTTACTTTGCCCAACTTCCAAATAAGTATCAAAATGAAGTTCAAATTCTGCTGTATAATAAATACGGCCACTCTCATCTTCATTTTTAGATATTACTTTTACATACGGACTGTTAGCCGGGTATTTATCTACTGTTGGTCTAGCATGTGATACTTGTTCTCCATCAATATATACAGCAACTTCGGGAGTTATATAGCAATCATCAGTATTGCCGCCAAACATTTGTTTTAATACAGCTTTGACAGTTATTTTTCCTGTTGAATTGTCCACACTTATAACTTCAAGGAAATCACAGCCAAGTTTGCCATCCATTAAAATATCATCTGCTTTTCCTGCCTCTTCAATTCCTTTTGTTTCTTCTTTTAGTGACTGCAAATTTGCAAAAACAGGAAATGTATTAAAGTATAACACCAGACAAAAGAATATTACTGCAGTAATTGATTTTAGACCTCTTTTAAACATTATTACCTCCTCAACCTTTTCTGGTTCTTTTGCTAATCACCGAAGTAAGTATTAGTAATACCAAAACTAATCCTAATAAAAAACTATATACACTGTTTGAATTGGTAAAAAGAAAACCAACTATCCCACTTATCATCAAGCCTGTACTTAATATGCAAAAATTTTGTCTGGTAGTTTTTAAATTATACTCCTTAACTCTTTTAGCTTTAAATATCCTTTTATAATCTGACTTTACAAGCCTGCTAACAAAAACCAATTGACTTTTTTCTCCGGCTGATAAAGATAAAAATATACACCCTGCAAGTATTAAGCACAGTAAAGGATTTTGAGTAATCAAGGCTATTAGAATTGAAATGAAAAAATAAATAAAAAATGTTTTTCTATTTTTAATTGAAAATATATTTTTTTGAAAAGCAAAAGCTTCCGACAAACCTCTGGAAAATGTCTTTTTCCCATAGTTTCTTATAAAAGCTATAGTTGAAATAAGAGTACCAAAGCCAATAGTCCATACCATCCCTTTTCCTGAAGCTGATGATTTAACGGCTATTAATGAATCGATAAATTTTGATGAAAAACTCCCATCAATTAGAATTAGTTGTAATAAAAACACAAATACTGACACACATACTGAAATAATTAATTTTTTAATAGTTCCTTTCGCCATATTTCTCAATATTAATTTAAAAAATTGTAAAAGGATTTCAGGTTGTGCAGACTTAGTAATATGTAAATTAGACATATGGATACCTCACTAAAATTTTTTTATCTTTATACAGTACTATATTAAAATGCTCATCTACACAACTACAGTAATCTCCAAGTATTACTTTAAATCACTGTCATTAGCTATCACATATACTATATAAATCGCAAAAATGAAGTTACATAGGAATAATAAAATTTTTGCGATAGAAATCATATGTAATAATCACACAAAAATAAAAATGTAAAATCTTTTGTGCGTTATATATAGTATATATTTTCTTTCTGCCTATTTCAACACATCTCGTCAAATTGGGTACATAAAATTTATATGACCCATCTTATGTATTATTACCGTGTACATTACATTTGAAGAATAGTTTTACCTTATTCAGTTTTATTAGCATATTTCAGAATAAATAGAGATACAATGAAATTTTGAATTTCTTCATCATCTCATTGCATCTCTATTTATTGAATTAAATCCAGTTTTATTTTCTCAGCACTATTAATTAAAATTTCCGCTTCTTCAGCAGTAAGCTTACTACCAATCATATTATTTACCTTATTGATATATTGGTCTAATTTATCAATAGCTTTATCAATATCACCATTCTCCAAAAACTTACTCGTATTATCAAGAGAACTTGTAAGCGAATTTGCAGATCCTCCAGGTAAATTTAAGTTATCAATTATTGTAATCAAATCACTTATTTTTTCCTCTGGTGTTGGTGTCGGCGTCGGTGTTGGCGTTAGCGTTGGTGTCGGTATTGGAATAGAATCCATATTTAATTTAGTTATCTGTATCGGAATCAAACTCTCTGTTATTCCTTCAATCCCAAGCTGACCATTTGAATTACTTCCCAAGCTCCATAGATTTCCATTTACAATAGCAACACTATGACTGCGACCACCAGTAATCGCTGATGGATTTGTAATTTCTTTGACAATACCTGGAACTGAAAATTGTGTTTTAGTGCCTATTCCTAGTTGACCACTATTACCATCACCGGAAGCACGAACTTGTCCTTCTTCAGTTACATAAAAACTATGTTCTTGACCTGCTCCTACAACTTTTACTTTACTGGTAAACCAGCTTATAAGGCTGCTAGGGCTGCTTTTGTTTTCTGACCCTCATTACCTAATTGCCAAAAACCATTATGTCCCCATGTCTTTACGTATCCATCTTTTCCAAGACCAACAACATAAGATGCCCCTACTCCAAGATCCTTTGCCGTAAATCCATATATTTTTTGTGGATATTTTTCATATGTTGTTGTATAACCAATACCAAGTTGTCCAACAGAGTTCTTTCCCCAAGCCCATATGTTACCATTTATATCCATGGCATAACCATTATCATATCCACTAAATATCCTATAAATATTTGATATATTCTTTGTTTGGACAGGAATTTGTCTGTTGTAAACTGTAGAACCATCACCAAGTTGCCCAAAACAATTGATACCCCATCCCCATACAGTACCATCATTTTTCAAAGCAATAGAGAAACTTCCTCCAGCTGCAACTTGCTTTACATTTGAAATTCCTGAAACTTTTACAGGAACATTTGAAGATACATTTGTTCCATCACCTAATTGATATTGACTATTATATCCCCAAGCCCACACTTGTCCATTACTTGTAACAGCAAGACTGTGATTTGCTTTTGTTGAAATGTCTATTACATCTGTTAATGTGGGTATTACTGTAGGTATACTAACATCAGTATTTGTTCCCAGTCCAAGTTGACCTACATTATTTGCTCCCTAAACCCATACTCTATGATTTGCATCCAAAGCTAATATGGTTTAGTCCACATGAAATTTCACGAAAGAAAACTTCATCTACAACAATAACATTTAAATTATTAATAAAACTAGTACATAAAAATACAATACAAACTAAAATAGAAATATGTACTTAAAAATTTTTTTCATTTTCTCCCATCCAAATTTTGTAAATTTTTAATTTATTATTATTTTACAATAAATTAACATTTAAATTTTACTATATTTTAGCTTAATTTGCAAGAATTTTTATAAAATATGTAAATTTTTACATTACTAGATATAATTATTTTATTTTTGGGAACACATGTGTAAAATTTAATGCTGGTTTTTGTAAAAAATATGAAACAAATGAAAAAATTTTTAGAGATACAAAAAAATAAAAAACATTATTCACTTTTCAAAAACACAACAAAAGCTTGAAATCCTTATATATGAATCGATTCCAAGCTTTTTATTCTTTTCAACTGTCAAAGATAAGAATTATACACTAGAATTTTAAGCTGTGTCAAGACCGCAAAAAAACATTATTTATTTACAACATTTACAGGATTTCCATCAAGAAATTGTATTAGATTATCAATAGCAATATTCATTAGTCGCTTTCTTGACTCTTTTGGAGCCCAAGCAATGTGTGGAGTAATAATGCAATTGTCAATCTTCAACAATGGATTATCAAATGAAGGCGGCTCAAGTGATAATACATCTATAGCTGCTCCGGCTATTTTCCCATTATTAAGTCCTTCTGCGAGATCTTCTTCAACAATAAGTGGTCCTCTAGATGTATTAATTATCATTACTCCATCTTTCATCTTTCCAATAGTATGCTTATTTATTATTCCTTTAGTATTTTCAAACAAAGGGCAATGTAAACTGATTACATCAGATCCTGTTAGCAGATCATTTAATGTAACATATTTAAATGTATCACTTAATAAATTTATATTTTGATGTCTACTATAAGCTAATATATTCATTCCAAAAGCTTGAGCAATTTTAGCAGTAGCCTGTCCAATTCTTCCCATTCCGATAATCCCCATAGTTTTTCCTGTTAATTCTATTAATGGTGATTTCCAAAAGCAAAAGTCTTCACTGTTCGTCCACTCACCTTGTTTAACAGCATCACTATGTCTTCTTACATTGTTGCATATTTCAAGTAACAATGCAAAAACAGATTGTGCAACTGCTGTTGTTCCATAGGCAGGAACATTAGTTACTGGTATTCCTTTTTGCTTTGCAGCATCAACATCAACTACATTGTAACCCGTTGCAAGCACACCTACAAATTTAACATTTTTAACTTTTTCAAATATTTCGCGGGTAAGTGGAGTTTTATTTGTAAAAACTATTTCAGCATCTCCAATTCTTTCTATAATTTGATCTCCCGGTGTACGATCATATATTTTTACCTTTCCTATTTTCTCAAGGCCTTCCCAGGATAAATCACCTGGATTTAATGTATATCCATCCAAAACGACAATTTTCATAGTCAAATTCCTCCTTTTAGTCATTATGCTTCTAGCTACGAGATCGCCCGTTGCTTCTCTCCCCGCGATGAAAAATATGGTTTTTCAAAATTACGATATTTTCTTATTTACTTAATTTTTATTCAGGATCATTATAATTGTGCCCATGCCTTATTCAATGTTCTTTTTGCATTTGCAATTACTACTTCTGAGTCTTCATCTCCCCATGGTTTTACTTCAAAACTTACAATAGGAGGATTATTAGTATTAATAAATCCTATATCCTTTAAAACTCTCAGGAATTCAACCAACTGTGGTACATCGTTTGCGCTATTTGGAAATCCAAAACCAGGATGCGAGTCACCATATGCGTCAAATGAAGGATCATCAACAACTGCATTTCCAATATGTGCATGTACTATGTAATCTTTAATTGGCAAAATTGATTGTTCTGCTGTTTCTCTAAGCAAAGGTAAATGGCTTAAATCTACCATTAGCCCAAAATTATTATGTTCTTTTAAGATTTCTTCAGCAAATCTTTTTGCCAGATCAACCGGTCCGATAAGACTTTTTTTATCAATATCATAATCAAACACCTCAAGAATTATTCTCATATTTCCCTTAGATTTTGCATACTCACATAATTCTTTTGTAGATTTAATAAGAGCTTGATATGATTCCTCTTTAGTTGATTCTTCATAGTTTCCACTTAAGAAAGCAAATCCACCGGCTTCAATTTCATAGGCCTCATCTATTCCCTCTTTTAGTACTGCTAATGCCTTTTCTCTTCCTTCTTCATTTAAGTCATTAATATTTAGACCTCTGGTAAGTAGTAATGGTTGTGCAGCGTAACCAGCCCTTATATGTCCGGATTTTATCATTTTTTTAACCTTAATCCTTGCTTCCGGATCTTTTATTCTTGTAACTTCAATAGCATTAAAATAGTCATCCTTAACAATTTTACTCACTGTTTCAACAACAGGACCTTCTCCCTTTAGAGTTGAAGGAAATGCCATACAATGGACAATTCCTACATCCATATACTTACTTATTGATTCATTCATAATATTTAACTCCTTTCATTTGTATACCAATTTTAATAATCCTCATTACTCTCTCAGCAGCATCTTCCAATAATTCAGCTGATTTAGACATTGCTTCACTCAAAGGCATAGCCTTATTAACAGTACTCATTATTCCATCCACACCAAATTCGTATACTTTCGATGCTTCATCTCCTATATCTCCAACTATCGCCAATACAGGAATATTATTTTTCTTAGCTCTTTGTCCCACTCCTACAGGAACTTTACCATAAACCGACTGCCCATCGATTTTACCTTCACCTGTAATAACCAAATCTGTAGTAGGGAGATGCTGGTCAATATTCACAACATCTAATATACTTTCAATACCTGCTTTTAATGTAGCATTGCAAAAAGTTATTAAACCAGCTCCAAGACCTCCAGCTGCCCCAGAACCTGGAATGTCTATAATATTTTTATTTAATTTTTGATTAATTATTTCTGCATAATGCCTTAGGTTTACATCCAAAATTTCAACCACTTCCGGAATCGCTCCCTTTTGTGGTCCATATACCCTTGATGCCCCATTTTCACCACAAAGTGGATTTGATACATCACATGCAACAATTATTTCAGTTTCATTAATACGTGAGTCAATTTTTGAAATATCAATGTCATACAGTTTTTGAAGTTCTCCTCCTCCATAACCCAGCTCTTTTCCCAGACTATCCTTAAATGAAACGCCAAGGGCTTGAGCCATTCCTATTCCACCATCATTGGTAGCGCTGCCACCTATACCAATAATAATTTTTTTACATCCTTCATCTAAAGCAGCTTTTATAATTTCTCCAGTGCCATATGTCGTTGTTATTAAAGGGTTTTTCTTATCTTCATCTACCAAAGTTAATCCTGAAGCTGCCGCCATTTCAATTACTGCTATATTACTTCGTAAAATGCCATATTTAGCTCTTACTTTTTCTCCTAACGGTCCAGAAACATTTACTTCTCTAAATTGTCCCCTAGTACTTAAAACTAAAGCATCTACAGTACCTTCACCTCCATCAGCAATCGGTATTTTAATTATTTCTGCTTTTGGAAATACTTTTCTAATTCCATTTTCAATACTGTTTGCTACTGCAATAGTATTATTACTCCCCTTGAATGAGTCTGGTGCAACAATAATTTTCACTTTATCACCCCATGCCGCAATATTATAAAAGGATACCGGCTATAAACAAAACTTCGGCAAACCTTTTTGCCGAAGTTTTCTTATTCAATATCTATTTCCTTTATTATTTCAAATTGAGAATTCATTAGTGCTTGCATCTTAGCTTTATATATTTTGAACTGTTTTTTCAACTCTTCATATTCAAATCGAATTTTAATAACTTCCTGATTTGCATCTTTAATTAGTTCTTGTGCCTTAAGTTCTGCTTCCTTTATAATATTTTCCGCTTTTTCACCAGCATTCTTCTTTATGTCTTCTCCAGTTTTCTGTGCAACTAATAGTGTATTCTGCAATGTCTCTTCAATATTTTTATAATGCTGAACACCTTCATTTAGTACCACTACTTTATCTTTATATTCAATATTTTCACGAATATACATGCTGTAATCTTCGATTATTTTATCTAAAACATCATTTACCTGATCTTCATTATAACCCATTACAGATTTTTTAAAAGAAATATTCTGTAAATCGTTAGGGGAAAAATTCATCTACAACACCTCAAATCATTTTCTTTAGTAATACTCCTATTCTTCCTTTTTTTGTAATACCTGTAATACTATCAACTTTTATTCTTCCTTTACCTCTGATAGATATTACATCACCTTCTTTTATCTGCTTAGAACAATTATCAGCAATTTCCCAATTAACATGTACCTTTAAGCCTTTAATGTATTCCACTATTTTACTTCTGGAAAATCCAAAACCCAAACTTGATATGGAATCCAATCTCATAGATGATACACTTGAAGATATTTCCTTGATCTTTTCTTCAGCAGGTTCTAATTCACTAATTTTCCTCTCCTCAATTGATATCTTAGTATTTTTTACTTTTTTTAAATTGTAAAAAATGTAGTCTGCTATTTCTTGTAGAACTATTATTTCACAATTATCATCGCTAACAAGAATATCACCAATTTTTTCTCTTTTAATACCTAATCCCATTAATGAACCCAAAAAGTCCCTATGAAAAAGGCTGTCCTTTGAATTAATATTTAATCTAAAGGCTCTGAAGATATTGTCTATTTCAGTACATTCTTCACTATATGATAAGGAATGGGGAAAAATAAGAATCTCTCTCTCCGCCCCATCATACCCTCCGTGAAAATAATACTCTATATCTTTAGCTTGTCTAAATATATTATCAACTAACTTTTTTTGATATGGGTCTAAAAAATCTGAATGAGTAGTACTCCAGATTTTTTGTGATTTATTTGCTTTATCAATTATTTTCGAAATCAACAGTTTGTCATCTATTTTATTT
>CAYYEC010000167.1:0-8035 GCA_964470745.1 uncultured Eubacteriales bacterium
GTCATTAGCTACAGAAGAGACTGATAATGGAGGGGGAATATACCCTCATGTTGCAACCTGGGTGAAGCTATGTATTCAATGGTTACAGGAATTGTATAAATAATATTTATAAAGCAAGTTATTAAGAAAAAATTTTAAAGAATTTTTTCTTAATAACTTGCTTTTTTAAAAATATTTAAATATAATATAAAATGTAATCCATTACAAAGGAGGTAAATATGGCAAGTATTCAGGATGTGGCTAAAGCTGCCGGTGTGTCAGTTGCAACTGTTTCAAGAGTATTAAATAATAGTTCTTCTGTTACACCAAAGACAAGGGAAGCAGTCTTAGAGGTAGTAAAAAAAATGAATTACCAGCCCAATTTGCTTGGACGTAATTTAAGAAAAATGGAAACAAAAATGGTATTAATTTTACTTCCCAATGTAGCCAATCCTTTTTATTCCCGAATTGTAAAAGGTATTGAAGATGTAGCACATAAAAGTGGATACAATGTTTTACTTTGTAACACTGATTCAGATAAGCATAGGGAGAATATGTACCTTGATCTTTTGAGAAACAGATTAGCTGATGGTGTTATATTTATGGAATCTGAACTGAGTGGAAGTGAATTAAAAGATTTGAGCGAAAATTATCATGTAGTTCAATGCTGCGAATACATTGAAGGAATGGCAATTGATTATGTTGCCATAGATAATTTTGCAGCTGCATATAGAGCAGTTAATCATCTTATTGGGTTGGGTCACAAAAGAATAGCAATGATGAGTTGCAGAAATAATTTTATATCAACTAAAAAAAGAGAAGAAGGCTATATGAAAGCTCTTAGGGATGCGGATATAGAATTTGATGATTCATTATTAGTTTATGGAGATTATGGATTTAAAACTGGTATAAGATGTGCAAAAAGTCTTAAGTCACTTGCAAATCCTCCTACAGCAGTATTTGCAATTTCGGATGTTGTTGCAGTTGGTGCAATTAGAGGCTTTAAAGAAGCTGGTTTTAAAATACCCGATGATGTTGCTATTGTTGGATTCGATGATATAAGCTACGCGGCTATGAATGACCCCATGCTTACAACAATATCACAACCTAAATATGATTTGGGCTGTGAAGCTATGGAGCTTCTTTTAAGAAAAATGTCAGGTCAATCAAAAGAACCAGTAAAATTGATACTTGAACATGAGTTGAAAATTAGAAACTCTACAGTTAAATAAGTGAAGAATTTTTCGATTAAATCTAAAGCAAAATGTAATCCATTACAATAACTGAGTATTAGAGTATGGAAAATGAATATAATCAATAATAGTCTGTATATAGGAAAAAGATAGATAAATTGAGCTGTACAAATGTAAAAGAGACATTGGAAAAACTTGACGATTAAAAACTAAAATAAATAGGGGGTTTTATAATGATTAAAATGGGAATAATTGGATGTGGGTCGATTTCAATTTATAGACACATTCCGGAATATGCTTATAATGAAAACTGTCAGATCATTGGTTATTATGATCCAAAGACTGAACGTGCGCAGAAGATGGCTGAAAAATACGGTGGAAAAGTGTATGATACACTTGAAGATTTACTAAAAGATAATGACATCGATGCTGTCAGTGTTTGTACTCCAAATAAATATCATGCGCCTATTGCTGTTCAAGCATTAAATTCAGGTAAACATGTTCTCTGTGAGAAACCAATGGCTACTTCCAGGGAAGAGGCTCTTGAAATGATTGAAGCAGCTCAATCTAATGGCAAATTTCTTATGATAGGCCATAATCAAAGGCTTGCTGATGCACATGTCCGTGCGAAGGAAATACTTAAAAGTGGTGAAATGGGCAAAATATTGAGCTTCAAAACAGCCTTTGGACATGGGGGTCCTGAAACATGGAGTCAGGATAAGGGAAATCATACATGGTTTTTCAAAAAAGATGAAGCATTTATTGGAGCTATGGGAGATCTTGGGATACATAAAGCGGACCTTATTCGCTGGCTTATAAGTGATGAAATTGTTGAAGTTAAAGCGTATGTCTCTACTTTAGACAAAAAGAATGATAAGGATGAGCTCATTGAGGTCGATGATAATGCTATTTGTTTACTGAAATCAGAGACAGGAATTATGGGAACTCTTACTGCAAGCTGGACATACTATGGTGCAGAGGACAATAGCACAGTTCTTTACTGTTCAAATGGTGTTATGAAAATATATGATAATCCTGATTTTCCTATAGAGATTACCAAAAAGAACAGGGAAAAAGTTTTTTATAAAGTAGGAAAAATTCAAACAAATGATAATCAAAATAGTTCAGGTGTTATTGATATGTTTGTTGATTCTATTATAAACAACAGTGAACCCGAGATTAGTGGTGAGGAAGGACTTAAAGCATTGGAGATTGTTCTTGCATGCCTGAAATCAGCAGAAAGTGGAGAAACAGCAAAGGTATAGGAGGATGAGAAATGCCATTGAGATATGGATGCGTAGGTGCAGGAGGAATTGCACGATATAAGCATATAAAAGCTTATAGTGAGATTAAGGATATTGAACTTGCAGCAATTTGTGATAGTAATGAAGAATTTGTTCATGAAGTTGTCAAAGAATATGATTTTAAAGCAACATATGGAGACTATTGTGAAATGCTGGAAAAAGAAAAATTAGATTTTATCAGCGTTTGCACACCAAATTTTTTGCACAAGCCTGTTACTTTATTAGCCTTGGAAAAAGGTATTCATGTTCATTGTGAGAAGCCAATTGCATTAAATGCAGAAGAAGCTCAGGAAATGGTTGAAGCAAAGAATAAATATAATAAAAAACTTATGGTAGCTTTAAATAACAGATTTACAAACCATGCATATTTTGTTAAAAAATATGCTGAGGATGGTCTATTTGGAGATATTTATCATGCAAAATGTGGATGGCGCCGTGTAAGAGGGATTCCGGGGAAGGGTGGTTGGTTTACAATTAAAGAAATGTCGGGAGGTGGTCCATTAATTGACCTGGGAGTACATTTCATGGATCTTGTTATGTATTTTATGGATTACCCTGAACCTGTGGCAGTATCCGGAGCAACATATTCAAAATTTGCAGACAATAAATCTCTTAATTTGTCTTCGTGGGGTCTTACAGGTGATAAAAAAGGTACTATGGATGTTGAGGATCTGGCCATTGGCTTTGTGCGATTAAGAAATGGAGCAACTATTGACCTAGAATTTAGTTGGGCCGCAAATGTTGAAAAGGACGACAATTATTACGAATTATTAGGAACTAAGGGTGGTGCAGTATATAGAAATGGTGAACTTAAAATAATAACTGAAAAACTGGATACAGTTGTAGAAATGAAACCAAACCTTAATTTTAAACAAAGTCCTATAAATGAATTTAAACACTTTATTGAATGCATAGAAAATAATAAGGAACCAATTGCAAAGCCGGAAGAAGCAGTAAAATTGATGAAGATTATTGATGGAATTTATAAATCTGCAAAGTTAAACAGAGAAGTAAATATAATGGAGGAGTTAAAATGAGCATACCAATTTCTGTACAATTATATACACTTAGAGAGGAAACAGAAAAAGACTTTTTAGGCACTTTAGAAAAAGTAGCACAAATAGGCTATAAGGGAGTAGAATTTGCCGGATATGGAGATATTAAATCTTCCAAAATGAAAGATAAACTTGACAAATTTGGATTGAAAGCTTCAGGAAGTCATGTAAGCATGGATATTTTAAAAAACAGCTTAGAGGAAAGTATTGAATACAATCTTGAGGTAGGTAACAAATATATAATCTGTCCTTTTGCAAAAGGAGAAACCAGACAAGATTATTTAGACTTAGCATTATTTCTTAATAAAACGGGAGAAAAGTGTAAGAAGAATGGCATTGATTTTGGATATCACAATCATAATCATGAATTTAATACTTTTGATGATAAATATGCTTTGGATATAATATTTGAAAATACGGATTCTGATTTTGTGAAAATGGAACTTGATACATATTGGGTTCAATTTGCAGGAATTGATCCAATAGTATATATGAAAAAATATTCTGGAAGATGTCCTCTTGTACACCAAAAGGATATGGAAAAGGGTGAAGGTAGAGGATTTACTGAGGTTGGAGAAGGTATAATGGACATAAAAGGAATATACAATGCAGCACTGGAAGTGGGGGCTGAATGGTTTATTGTTGAACAGGATAAATGCATTAGACCTTCTTTAGAAAGTATAAAAATCAGTTTTGAAAATTTAAAAAAAATGGGATTTGTATAAAGGAGGAATTTGAATGAAACTGGGAGTTTTTACAGTATTGTTAGGAAATAAAAGCCTTGATGAAGCTTTAAAGTATTTGTCTGATAAAGGAGTGCAGGCTGTTGAGTTAGGTTGCGGTGGATATCCGGGAACAGCTCATGTTGATGCAGAAGCATTTTTAAAGGATGAATCAAAAATTGAAGAGCTAATAAATTTAATAAAAAAATATAATATGGAAATAAGTGCATTAAGCTGCCATGGTAATCCTGTACATCCGCAGAAAGATGTTGCAGATAATTTCCACAAGGACTTTGAAAATACAGTACTGTTGGCTGAAAAACTTGGTATAAAAAGAGTTGTAACTTTTTCAGGATGCCCCGGAGATTCAGAAGGATCAAAATATCCAAACTGGGTTACTTGTCCCTGGCCTGAGGATTTCCTGAAAATATTGGATTACCAGTGGAATGAGATACTAATACCTTATTGGAAAAAGGCAGCAAGATTTGCCATGGACCATAAAGTGGAAATGATTTGTCTGGAAATGCATCCTGGCTTCTGTGTATATAATCCGGAAACTTTACTTAAATTAAGGGCCGCTGTCGGCGATATTATTGGTGCAAATTTTGATCCAAGCCATTTATTCTGGCAGGGAATTGACCCGGTAGCAGCTATTAGGAAGCTGGGTTCTGCAATATACCATTTCCACGCAAAGGATACAAAGATAGATAATATTAATACCAGTGTAAACGGTGTTCTTGATGTAAAGCATTATGGAGATGAAATAAATCGTTCGTGGATTTTCCGTTCTGTAGGCTACGGTCATGATTATCAAGTGTGGAAAGATATGATAAGCAGCCTGAGAATGGTTGGATATGATTATGTACTGAGTATCGAACACGAAGACAGTCTTATGTCTGTGAATGAAGGTCTTCAAAAGGCAATTCAATTGCTGAAGGAAGTAATGGTATTTGAAGATATAGGCGGCATGTGGTGGGCATAAGGAATATTCTTTGAAAGTTTATCAAAGTTGTTAAGGGCAATAAGATTCTTCGCTAGTCGCTCAGAATGATACTAGTATGGCGATGTAGATATAATAAACTGATTGGATATAAAGTAAGATACAACTGGAACCACCTAAAATCAAGGGCTGGTTCCAGTTTTTGTTTTGAGTAATTATGTAAAATAATATATAATAAGTATTAATATAGCATAAATGGGTTCAAATACTGATAAAGAAAAAATATATATTATTTACATCGAGTTTTTTAATCTTAAAAGAAGTCTTGAATTTGAAATTTTGACAAACTGACCCGAAAATTACAGATAAGGTACGTATTTTACATGTACAATTACGGTCAATTGTGAAAAAATAATAATTATATGTAACTTTATAAAGAAACAATGTAGAAATTAAGGAATTAACAACATGTGGAGTGAATATTTATGACTATTGAAAGTGGATTAAAGGAACAGAAAGAATATGCAGAGATGCTTTTACGTACAGTACCAAGCAGTGTGTATACAGTTGACAGTAAAAGAAGGATTACAAGCTGGAACCCGATGGCTGAGCTGGTAACCGGATATACGGCAGAGGAGGTCATTGGAAAAGATTGCTCCACATTTTCAAACCACCCATGCAAGGATTACTGTACTCTTTATTCCGAGAATATTGAAAAGCCTGTAATCGGTTTGATGTGTACCATAAAACACAAGGATGGGTCTTTACTTTATATTTCTAAAAATGTGGACGTTTTAAAAAACAATCAAGGTGAAGTCATAGGAGGAATTGAATGCTTTAACGATATTACAGGTGAAGTAAAAATACAAGCCAGATTAAAGGAAAGTGAAGAAAAGTATGCGGCTATTGTAAATAATTCTCCTGAGATTATATTTATTCATAGAAGAGGTATAGTTCTTTTTGTCAACGCTGCCGCTGAGTCTGTAATGGGATATACAAAGGAAGAAGTATTAGGTAAAAGTGTATTTGCATTTATTGCAGATAAATCAAGACGGATTGTTGAAAATGCCATACGTGCAAGAGAACATGGAACACCGTTGGGATATTACGAGATTGAAGGTGTTAAAAAATCAGGAGAAGTTATAAATGCCTTAGTAAAGAGTGAGAATATCATATTTGAAGAAGAATTGGCAACTCTTGTAATTCTGAATGATATTACGCAGCGGAAGAAAATAGAAGAAGAGCTATTAAAGGCAAAGGAAGCTGCTGAAGAGGCAAATAAGGCAAAAAGTACGTTCATGGCTAATATTCCCCATGAAATAAGGACTCCTATAAATGGGATAATAGGCTTTCTGGATTTGCTGAATAAGAGAGTAACCGATAAGCTGCAGAAGGAATTTGTAAGTGAGGCACGATTGTCTGCAGAAGTTTTACTTGGTGTAGTAAATGACATACTTAACTTTTCAGAAATAGAAAAGGGCAGGCTGAGTATGGAAAAAACAGATTTCAGCTTAAGAAATGTACTTGAGGATTCTGTAGCAATATTTGCCTCAAGGGCTGAGGAAAAAGGTATTTCTATTCGTACCTGCATTGATCCTGGTGTTCCGTGTATGGTTTCGGGAGATATGACAAGACTAAAGCAGGTTCTTACAAAACTATTGAGCAATGCAGTTAAATTCACTTTCATGGGAGAGGTGGTTCTGGATGTACAGCTTAAAAGTATTGATAATGGAACAGCTTTTATAAAATTTAATATTATTGATACGGGAGATGGCATTAAACCGGAGGTCATAAAAGGTTTGTTTGAGCCATTTATTCAGGCGGATGGTTCATTCACCAGAAAGCATGGCGGTATGGGTCTTGGTCTTGCAATAGCGAAGAAGATCGTTGAAGCAATGGGAGGGGAAATCGGAGTTATAAGTGCTCCGGGAAAGGGAGCTGTATTTTGGTTTACGGCAAAATTGGATATATCCGCCAGGAAACAAACAAGAACAGCTTCTTCTGGCAGAGATATTATTATAATTGATGACAGTGAATGTGACGGTGAAGTTTTATTACAGAAAAAGCCGAAGATACTGCTGGTAGATGACAATAAGATGAATTGCAGGCTGGTTACGGAAATGATGAAAGAACAAGGACTAACATGTGATATTGCACACGATGGCAGTGAAGCAGTCAGAGCATGTACTGTAAAGGATTATGATATTGTATTTATGGATTGTGAGATGCCTGTTATTAACGGATATAAAGCTACCAGAGAGATACGAATGCTTGATGGGACAAAAAAGCATACGATCATTGTGGCAATGACTGCAAGTTCTATGGATGGCGACAGGGAAAAATGTATATCAGCAGGCATGGATGATTATATCAGTAAGCCTGTTGATGCCAATAGCATACTTAAATTTATTATAAAATACTCTGCTGATTCTAATCCCACAACAATGGATATTCTGGCAGCCAGATTGGTTAAAAGATATTTGGAGGACTTAATTGATAAAACCGGCATAAAAAGAGAAATAGCTAAGGATCTGTTTGAAAATTTTGCAGTTTCATTGACTGATATGTTTAAACAGATGGAAAATACTCTGAAAATAGAAGATTATGATACATTAAGAAAACTGGCACACAGTCTGAAGGGAGCATCTGCAAATTTACAGATCAAAACTCTTTCAGAATTATCACATATACTTGAGCAAGCCGGTTTGAAGAGAGACTTGGAAGAGTGTTTTAAAGTAACCTGTAAAATAAGAGAATTTATCTGTAAAAACAATGAAGATGATAAAGCTAGTGGTCTGTAACGTATGTTTTTTAGGGTGTGCAGACCACAGACAGAGGAAGT
>CAYYEC010000168.1:0-2290 GCA_964470745.1 uncultured Eubacteriales bacterium
AATTAAAGAATATTATTTTTTAAACTCTGAAAGATTTTCTGGAGTAACAAGTTTGAAAGGTATCCATGTTTCTTTATTTGGATTTTCCCCTTTTGCTGCTTTTAGAGCAACCTCAACTCCACCTGCACCCTGACCATTTGCATCCTGGAATACAGTAGCAGCTAAATCTCCAGCTTCAAGAGCTGCTAATCCATCTGGAGTCGCATCTACACCAACAACAATTATATCATCTCTTCCTGCATCTTTAAGTGCTTGAACCGCTCCAAGTGCCATGTCATCATTGTTTGAAAGAATAGCTTTTAAATCAGAGCCAAAACGATTTAGCCAGTTTTCTGTTTTAACCATTCCTTCATTTCTCTGCCACACACCAGTCTGCTCATCAACTATTTCAATATCAGGGAATTTTGAAAGTATTTCCTTGTTACCTTCTGTTCTTTTAATAGCACCTTCATTATCAAGTTTACCCATTAATATTGCAACTTTTCCTTTTTTCCCAAGCTTGTCAGCTAAGAATTCCCCTTGCAATCTACCGGCAACTATTTCTTCAGACCCTACATAGAAAGCACCTTCTGGAAGATTTCCAGGATTTCTGTTAACATATACCATAGATATTTTAGCATCTGTTGCAGCTTTAGTCATTGGGTCAGTAGCACTAGTATCAACCGGTACAACTATAATAGCATCTTTTTGTTGTATTACGAAATTCTCAACCTGACTCATTTGTTTAGCCATATCTTCTTTTGCATCTACAAACTCAATATCCATTGTATCTTTGTTTGCATTTGCAAATTCCTTCATTCCATCCATCATATAAGTTAAAAACGTGTCATCAAAGTTTGCAATTGAAACACCAATTCTTATTTTTTCTGCTTTTGGCACTTCAGTTTTCGGTGCTTCAGTTTTCGGTGCCGCTGTCTTTGGTGCTTCCGTCTTTGGTGAACAACCAAATAATAGCCCCACTGAAATTATTAGTGAAATAGTTAGTAGTAGTGATACAATTCTTCTTGCTTTCATTACATATTCCTCCTAAATTTTTTTATTTTATATATGCTTAAATCCTTATAAAATAATTTATAATGGATAGCTTATATACAATATGTTTTGCAATAAATCTTTTACATGCCTAATTCAAATATTGCAAAATCATATACGAGTACTTTTTAACATATTTTATTAATAATTTTTCAAATGTTAAAAATGTACTTCATATAGTTGTGAACTGTAATACTATAGCGTAATTACTCTTCAGGTCACTACTGTTTATATGTTGCATATTTCTCTCATTAAAAATCTTTATTGCAACATATATATAGAATTAATATGAAACAACCAATTACTTGAAATGTTATAGTTAATAAAACACCATATGCGCTGTTTGTGCTATATTTAAATCCTAGTATAAAATAGTTTTTTTTTCTACTTTAAATTATATTAAATTGTTTACTTTATAAATATTTTTGACTTTAAATTCTTTATATTTGTTTAAATAATATCTTTTTTAAATAAAAACGAATGGGTATCGAACCCATTCGTTTTTGCTTCTTTCCTTCGTCCAAGAAGCCTAATAAAATTAAAGACCATAAACTTCAGATAAATAGCTATATGTTTTGCAATAATCTTTTACATACCTAATTCAAGTATTGCAACATATATATTTTATCAATTGAAGTTTATGATCTTTATATAAATCAAACTATAAATATTAAATACTTATTACTCTTGCAATATATTATTTAAATCTTCTTGTTCTTTATCAACATTATCAATCGTTATCAATTTTGTTCCCGTATTAATCCTAGTATCAATTTGTTCACCTTTGGCAGCTTTCACTGCAGCTTCAACACCAAATTTGCCTATGTTGTACGGACTTTGAGCAACTGAGCCCGTTAATTCCCCAGCTTTAATAGACATTAATGCATTTGGAGAGCCATCAAACCCAATAACAATAATTCCATCTTTGCCAGCTTGCTTTATAGCTTTAATAGCTCCTAAAGCCATTTCATCATTTGTACAGAATACAGCTTTAATATTTGGATTAGTTTGAAGAAGTTTTCTCATTACAGACATTGCCAAATCTTTATCACTATTTGCCGGTTGGATTGCAATCAAGTCAAGTCCGGCATCTTCCATTACTGTTTTGGCACCACCAGTACGTTTATCATGAGTTCCATCACCCAGCGCCCCTCTAAGAATTACAACTTTATCTCCTTTTTGAGTTTTATCTGCAATATATTTTCCAGCTACTTTTCCCCCGGCAAGGTTATCTGTACCTATAAATGACTTTTTTCTA
>CAYYEC010000168.1:2300-8019 GCA_964470745.1 uncultured Eubacteriales bacterium
ATCCCAATCAGAGTCAGTATCAATTAGTAATACAGGTATTCCGGCTGCATCAGCTTTATCAAATGTTGTTATAGCAGTACTCGGTTGAGAAGGCGCAACAACTAGAGCTGAAACTTTTTTAATAACTTGTTCTTCCATAATAGAATTTTGACCGGTAATATCTATTTCAGCATCCGGACCTAAAACATCAACTTTTACTCCAAGTCCTTTTGCAGCATCTTTAGCTCCAGCTTCTACAATTCTCCAATAGTCACTATTAACCGCCTTAAGTACTACTGCTATATTAATTTCTTGAATTTTTCCCCCAGTTGAAGTTTTTTTAGAAGTATTATTCTCATTAGCTTTTTTGATATCACATCCAATAAATGGAAATGCTATAAAAGCTATAGCAATTATAGCGCTGATAATATTCTTTACCTTTAACATTTCTCTTGCCTCCCATAAATTTATGAAGCTTTGAAACTAAGTTTTTATCGAGTTTCGATAGCTATTCGGAGATACACCGTAAAACTTTTTAAATGCTGTATAAAAATAGTTATCATTTGAAAAACCTACTTTTGCGGATATTTCGGCAATTGGATCATCAGTCGTTTCAAGAATCTCTTTAGCTTTTTTGAATCTAACTTCATTTATAAAGCTGGATAAGGATTTACCTTCAGCGTTTTTGAAAAGAACTCTGATATAATTTGGTGACAAGTTAAATTGATCTGCTAAGCTATCTGGAGATAAAAGTGCATCAGAATAATTCTCTTCAATAAACATTATGATATTATCTATAACCTCATTTTTCCTATTTTTCTTTTTTTCTTTTAAATGTTCAATTGTAGTTGTAAACATATTTAAAATGTTTTCTTCTACTTCATCTAATGTCTTAAACTTAGTAAGATCACTATTTAATTCTCCTGAAATATCATCAATATCACTTTTGTTTATTTGTAATATATTATTCACCGATTTGTGAGAATTAACCAAAAAGTGAGAAACTGCCAACTGCAAATCATTATATGACAAATTATGCAGATGTTGAAATATCTTTTCAACTTCTATCTCTACTTTTGTTAGGCTTCCGGCTCTTAGTTCTTTAAAAACAGCTTCTTCTAAATCTTCTTGAAATTTACTATTCTCAAGTATTCCTTCTTCAATTTTATTTTTTTCAAGGATAGAGTTATATCCATATTTAAATCTATAATTAATATAATCCAGTGCAGATTTATATGATTTAGAAGTTTCTTCAACATTATCTACTGAATCACCAATTGCAACTGAAAGTGAAATCGAATACTGGTCATAAGAATAATTTTGTATTTTTTGAATGTTTTGTATTATATTATTCATTGTATTATCATTCATTTTATCCTCCATACTGACAATAACACAAAATTTATCTTCATCAGTTGCAACTAATTCATTTTTATAGTGTTCTAAAATTATTCTTTTAGATTCATTGTAGATATCCAGTTTTATTCCTTCAATTTCTTCCCTGGTATGTTCAGCCTCAAAAATATTATAAGAATCAATTTCAAATAATAATACAATAATATTATTAAAATTCATATTTACTTCTAATTCTTGCAATTTATTCTTAAAATTATTTATCTCAAAAGGTGTGTTTAAAAGTAATCCGGTTAATAATTGATTTTTTATTATGTTTAAATTAACTGTTGATAATTTTTTTATTTGAATTGGTCTACTGATAATAATATCAATTACCTTTGCAAGATAATCATTTTCATTAAATTCATCAATTTCATTAATATTTTTATCCTTCTCTGAAGTTTCATCTGTTATTAAATATTCTCTAACAGCTTTAATAGTTCGGTCAATTGGTGAATATATTCTTCTGAAAGAAATAAATACTATTGCAATACTAAGTATAAATAATACAATTGAAGTATTTATTAACAAATATAGCATTTTATTTATACTTGTTGTCAAACTATCATATGGAATAATGTTTATAAATTTCAAACCAAGCTTCTTATTAGTCCTATATGATACTATAGAATGGTCTCCATCAATTACACTGAAAAAGCTGCCATTATCATTTTCAGATACCAGAATTTTATTAATATAATCTTTTGCGGATATATCTTTTAAAAATAAATTCGGATCAGAATTTAATATAATTCGACCATAGTTATCGATAGCAAAAATACTATAATCTTTCTCAGTCAAATTTTCATAATATTTTTGAATATTCTTAGCATCCAAATTAAGAACTATTGCACCATAAGGCATATCCGTTTTAGAAGATTTTAAGTTAGATAATATTATAGTCAATATATCTTTTTCATACTGTTTGCCATTAATCGTTGTATTTATTTTTCTGGGTATAAAGCTTTTACTAAATGTATCATTATTTTCTTTAAGTATATTTACAATTTCCTTATCGGAAAAATTCAAATAATATGATGGTTTACCATCGGATGGATATATTATATCATTTGTACTATTGTAAACATAAACTGATTGAACAGAAGGATGCATTGCTACAGCTTTTTTTATTCTGTCAATTCCATCTGGATTTTTTTGTATTCCAGCTGTCTCTTTAAAAATCAAATCATGTACATTACTGTCAAGATACATTTGGTATAAATATATCCTTGCCCAGTCCATTGTAAATTCTGCATAGTAGTTGGATTGATTTAGTAACTTGTTTGAAATAACTTTAGATTGATCAATTATTTGATTTCTATATCCATTATACAATATAACTGCAGAAATCAGCATTATAATTGATATTATAATTACATATGAAAATATCAGCTTTTGGAATGTATTCTTTAGCTTGATCCTCCTTTTAAATTTGGAGTATATATTTCTCATTTAAAAGATACCTCCCTTATTAACATAACTTTATATGTAAATATATTACAGAATCATACAAAAACAGCAGATGATGTTTATTCGAATTACCCCTCATAAAAAAATAATTAATTTGCAATTTAATTTATATATTTTGATATTATCATCTTTTTACATTCTTCTATATAAGAAAAATTTTCTTTATTCATTATCAAATTTCAGCCATATAAAATTGACATAATTGAACAATTTAAAAGCTAATCGAGCTACTGCAAAAGTTTTAAATTATTTATAACATTCAAAATAAAAAGAAAATATTTTCCTAAAACTAAACCTTCAAGACAACAATAAAATTATTATAAATTATTTGTCTACAAAAAACAAGAGCAGGATTTCTCTTATTTAAAATCAATCTGTTATTAATTTTTCTTTGGATTGTAACTATTTATATATAATATATATCTTATTTAAATAACAAAGCCCAACTTTGCATGTGGGCTTTGTGTACAATCGGATACATTATTTTATGTTTTGTATAATGATTATTTTACATCAGGGTTTGGAAGCATAAAATCTCTTATGATTTCTAATAATTGTGAATAATCTTTTATAAATCCTCTTAATGTTCTTCTGGTAGCACCATATGATTCGAATTCTTCAGGTTTCATTCCATCAGGATAATATGCCTTACGGAAATCTTCGAATTTTTCTAATAGTGTATTAACAATTTTAGGATCTACCGGATCATCAATTCTGCTCTTAACTTCAATATCTGACTTGTTAAACTTTTTCTGCCATCCGCAAGGAATTGTAAGAACTATATCTCCTCCGATCAATTCACTCCAGTGCATATGATTTCTGTAGGCAGCTGCAAGCAATCTTGTTCTGTATCCTTTTTCATTATATATTTTGTAAGCATTCTTAAACGCAGCAACTCCTGCCCATTCATAGTATCCCGGGTCGATAACTATCCCTTCTTTATTAGCAACAATTTTGATCCAATCGTCAAGCCTTCCAACCATTATTGTACAAACAGGATTCATCATGGATATATCTTTTCCCTCTTCTTCCCTCCTTGTTAATCCTCTTTCAACTGCTTCAGCAACTGCAATTGCCTGTGGAACTGTAAAACAAACTGTTGCATTAAGGCTTACTCCGTTATATGTTGCTTCTTCTATAGCTTCTACCCCAGCTTTTGTTACAGGCATTTTTACCTGCATGTTTGGAGCTAAAGTATTAAAGTAAATAGCCTGTTTAGCCATAAGTTCTGCATTACGGTAGTATTTAGCATTTGTTTGAATAGAAAGTCTGCCTTTTTTACCTTTATTTTCACGAAATATATCCTTAAGTAATTCTGCGCCTTTAACAGCCATTTCTTCAATTAATATCCATGCAATATCTTCTTCCGTAGCCAGTGGCATAGTATTAATCAATTCATTAATTCTATCTTTCCATAAATACATTTCCTGTTTTAATACATTCAAAACTATTGATGGATTTGTTGTAGCACCAACAGATCCGTTTTCTATGGAATAATTTAATTCCTCTATGGAACAGGAATCATTCCATACCTCAGTTATAGTTGTACTTACAGTTTCATGTAAAGGACTTTTATATTTTTTTTCACTCATTATTTTGCACCTCACCCTATTCAAGAATTTTTTAAATTATATAAAATTAATTATTACATAACCCCATCAAATAACTCTTCATCTTTAGGTATGCTTGCCTCGATCAACTTCGCAACCCATGTTGTATTTATCATATGCTTCCATGTAATATTTTCGGATGTTATATTTCCACCCCAGGAACCGCAGCCAAGAGTCATTGTAAATGGCATTCCATTATCCCAATTCCCTGTATTGCCATAACATTGAGGCTGATTAATCATTATTCTGCTTACTTTTGTTTTAAGTCCTATTTCCTTTATTCTTTCATCTAGTGTTGTATGAAGTCCGCAAGAATGTCCCATTCCCTGATAAGCAGTAATTTCATTTACTTTTGCCACAGCGTCATCAAAGCTTTTCACTTTGTGTATAGCAGTAATTACAGACATTTTTTCTCCTGAAAAAGGATGATCAGGTCCTACTCCATCTTCTTCAACCATAATAAATGTTTTGCCCTCACCAATTTTTATATTGGCTAATTCTGCTATCTTCTCTGCAGGCTGCGCAATTATATGACGGCTTAGATGACCATCTTCCCACACCGTATTTTTTAATTTTTCTTTTTCTTCAGCATTTGCTAGGAATCCACCTTCTTCCTTTAAGGCATTTATAAGTGCATCATATACCTCTTCCACTACTACAATATTATTATCTGCCGAACAACTGGTAGCATAGTCAAAGGTTTTACTTAACATAATTTTATGAGCAGCATCTTTAATATCAGCAGTTTCATCTACAACAACTACAGCATTTCCTGCACCTACTCCATATGCAGGAGTCCCGGAGCTGTATGCAGCTTTAACAAGTCCGGCTCCACCGGTTGCGACTATAAGGTCGCACTGTTTCATAAGCTCACTGCTTGCTTCCATAGTTGGCTCTTCAATACCAATAATTAAATCTTCAGGTGCATTATATTTTTTCAAAACACCTCTTAATAAATTTACGATGTAGGTATTAGTCTTTTTAGTTCTTGGATGTGGAGCCATGATAATGGCATTTCTGCCTTTTATTGCGCACATCGCTTTATAAACCGGAGTCGCTTCAGGATTTGTACATGGAATTAAAGCACCTATAACGCCTACAGGCTTTGCAATTTTAATAATACCTTTACTATTATCCTCTTCTATAATTCCTACTGTTTTAGCGTCTTTCATATCTCTCAAGCCGCCACGAAGCTTCTTTTGAAGTTTTATATATTTACCATCAAAATTTCCAAGTTGAGACTCATCTACTGCCATCTGAGCTAT
>CAYYEC010000169.1:0-2567 GCA_964470745.1 uncultured Eubacteriales bacterium
AATCTATCGAGTATTTCAATAAATTCTTTTGAACCCTTAAAATCAACACTTTGCATTTTTAATCGTATTTTTGCGGTATCCGCAATGGAACTTACTAAAAATTCAAGGTATTGAATTCTTGTTTCTACAGTTCCTGTATCTTTAAAAAAATCAACAGAGTATTCATCAAATGTGATTTGATTTACATTTTCTTCACCGAGTTCGGGCAAAACACTTGATATATATTTATTGAAAACAGCGTTAGGTGAAACAATAAGGATATTTTGATGATTTAAATTTGAGTTTAGACCATGATATAATAAAAAAGCTATTCGATGTAGTGCAATAGATGTTTTACCGCTTCCTGCCACACCCTGAACAATAAGCAATTCGTTTTCTGTATCCCTGATAATGATATCTTGTTCTCTTTGAATGGTTTCAACAATGCTTTTCATTTTTGGTGATGAGTTTTTGCTCAATACTTCCTGTAGAATTTCATCATCAATTATAATATTGCAGTCAAAAAAATATTTAAGATTTCCATTTTCAATTTTATACTGCCTTTTTAATATCACATCACCTGAAATATTTTTATATGGGGCTTTATAAAAAGCTTTTCCAAGCTCAAATTGATAGAATATACTTGAAATAGGTGCTCTCCAATCATATATATATATATTATGAGTACTGGAATCCATAACATTGTGTAATCCAATATATATTTTCTCCTTATCATCTGAGCCTTCTTCGATAAAATCAAATCTACCAAAATAAGGAGATTTTAATATTGAGGTATACTTTTTTACCTGTGCTGCAGTATTACCATAATTAGTAGTATTGGTATTTACTTCTAAAAGGTATTGATTTACCTCTATAAGCTTGTCAAAGTCATTGGAAAAATGTACACTTTTCTCCCACATATCTTTTCTTGAAGCTCTAAGGGAGTCCTTTCTGTCTGATAGTAATACCTTTTGCCTATCAAGCTCACACTTTAAAAAATCCATGGTTTGTTCAAGATATCCTAATTCCTCATGTAGATTTTTCTCATACTCACTCATATTTTCACACTCCAATTTTTTAGTTTACAACTGTCAAAAGTTTTTTGAAATACTCTTAGCAACATATTGATATAAGTATTAATCAACTATATACCAGATGGAAGTAACAACTATACTCACAAATTTTAGTTTGGACTTTAGAATATTTTACCCCTTTCATATTTTATAACTTACTACAAAAGGAGTATACTAAAGCCATGACTTCCAAAAGGTTCTTTGACAATTTTGCTTGCTGGCAGGCATCATTGAACCTTTTGGACTTATTTAAGTTTTTCATTTAATGCAACATATTTGAAAATTTGTTTTAATTTTTAAATATGAAATTATCATATCAGCCATTTTAATTATAGTCAAATCATTTTTTATGAGGGATAAAATTGACAAAAAAATAAGTCTGTTTCAAGGCTTTTAGTGAATTTTTCTTTATTCAACTGTCAAACTCCCGTGTTAAATTCCTGTAAAATTTAAATTTTTTCAAAAAAAAAGTTAGATTATATTGACAAATGTAGATTTATAGGATATTATGTCATATAAGAAAAATTATCCATTGTTGGGTAGTTTTGCGTAGAATAATGTCGAAAAAAGACATTAAAAACCCCTCGTACCAGCTAGATTCTTTGGCCGGAACCGCTGATGAGAGGGGCGTAGGCACATGTTTTTTGTATGCCCATATTTATTATAAGACTAATTTGTATAATTGTCAAAGAGAAAGTAAATGTATTAAGTATCATGTTTGCATAATAGGCACTTGTTGGATGCTAATTGCTGGTGGGTCACGTTAGCTACTGATGAGGAATATACAGTGAAAGTCATTTAACTTACCTTATAGGATAGCGAATGGGCGAAGCTATGTAAATTATAGTGAACAATTGTGAGGTTGGGGAGATGTATTGTTATATACTCTTTGTACGAACGGGTCGGGAAGAGAGAGCCGAGAACCTCTTGAAAAAAGACCGGATAACTCTTTGTTTTTACCATTTGTGCCTTTACACGAGAGGATTTTTAAAAAAGTGGGAATATTAAGTAAAGAGCTAAAATCATTATTTCCAAGTTACGTTTTTATTGAGTCTGAAGTAACCGATTAAGAATTTGTAAAGATGATAAGCCACTTAATCCGTACGCAAAAGAACTTTTTGAGTGCAAGCAAGAATAAAGTGCTGCATGTGAAGTGACAGATGCAGTGTCAGAAGCTAAAATAATGGTGAATTCAGAGCCTATGAAAAAACTAGAGAAAAACAACATGATCGAGTCTGGAAAGAATATTTTTAAATTAATTATGAAGGAGAATTCAACGCCAAGTGTACTATGTATTATTGATGATTAAAGTGAAATTATTAATATCTAAAATATTCTATTTTGGAGCTATTTTAATATGATAAGTACAAAATACGTTTCTAAAGATGAAATTTTAAGTATATGCTGTTCATATACCGATTACTTTTCACTAAAATCATCCGAAGAAGATTATAAAGTTTTTCTGAACTTTTCGAAAATTATAGATAATAGAAATATAACAAATCTAGAAAAAAT
>CAYYEC010000169.1:2577-8003 GCA_964470745.1 uncultured Eubacteriales bacterium
ATTCTCCATCATGATGAGAGCAAGTATTTTGAAACGCTTAAATATAGTCGGAGGATAAATAGCTTTCTTTTGGGAAGATATTCTGCTAAAAAAGCAATTTCTGAGCTAACTGATGAAGAGGATCCAAAAAAAATTCTTATAAAAAACGGAGTTTTTAATCAACCGATTGTGACTTGCGATTCATTTAGTAATATACAGATTAGCTTAACCCATTGTGATGACCTTGCGGCTTCAGTAGCGTTTAGTGATTCACTCATTTTAGGTATCGACATCGAAAAAATTAATCAGCGAATAAACAGTGGAGTGGAAGCAGAGTTAACTCTGCATGAAAGAAAGCTTGCTCATAGTGGTCTACATTCATATGAAAGCTTTCTGCTAATGATTTGGACAATTAAGGAATCCATTTCCAAGGTTCTTAAGACTGGATTAACAATACCCTTAAATATTTTAGAATTAAAGAATATACAAGCTTACGAGGGATATTTCATCAGTACTTTTACAAATTTTTTGCAGTATAGATCGATTTCTTTTATTGTAGAAGATTATATTTGCTCAATCACATTCCCGAAGAATGTTGAAATATATATGGATGTTAATAAGGTAAAGGAAAATTTAAGCCAAATTGTAAAAATGGGTTATACAGATATATACGAATGAAGTCTATATCATTTGACTTCGACACAATTGTTGACCATTGAGTATTATTCACTTTATAATCCGCAAACTTGTATGGAAATGGTATGTTATGAATAATGGATATGAGATACATGAAATTAAAACATTTTTTCTTATGTGGGTTAACTATTCTTATATTGTTGTAGATAAAAAAACTAAATCTGCTTTTATTGTTGACCCTGCATGGGAACTAAACAAAATAGCTGATAAATTATATCAATTGAATGTAGATTTACTGGTAATTTTTTTAACTCATTCACATTATGATCACATAAATTTGGTTAACCCCTTAATTAAAAGGTTTAATCCTAATGTTTATATGTCAAAGAGGGAAATTAACCACTACAAATGAGGAACTTCCTGCGGTGATTGAACAAGAGGTTATAATGCATGAAAAGACATTTCATCAAGCAGAGGTTAAAAAGCGAATTGAGATATTGTTTGGAAATTAACTATAGTTGTAGAGTATGATAATTTTTTATGAGAGTAGCTTAGAAAATTTCTTATTCAACTTTGTGCTGAGAGGATATCGAAAAGGAATATGATATTGGTGTCAAAAAAAACAAAATTATATTAAGAGTATATGTTATTGCTAGTATAATATAGTAAGTGGGAAAATTAATTTGTGAGATAAAAGTACCAATAAATTTTAGCTATTGAGTTATTATGATGGGTATGCTGAGAAAGAATTAATGTATATTCCATGGTAAGGATGAGGTCGTAGGTATCGATCCCGCTTGAGAGCTCCAGATGATAAGTCCTGGGAACACTTGATTTGAAAGAGTTTCGGGGATTTTGTATGCTCGTGGATTATTTTGGCTTTTCGAATTTATCGAAATTTATTCGAACTTTTTCATTCTTTAATTAGTACTTTAAAAGATGGCATATCCTTGGCTAGAAAAGTGGTTAACAGAATAAAAGGGAGTGGTCTCGTATAATTTTATGAGACACTCCCTTTTATAGTAAAGAGATACAAATTATGAAGTAATTGATATCGTATTCCATACATTGACATCAAATACTGTCCAGTTACGAGTATCATTATCCTTGTTTAGTACAATCTTTATATATTGAGCTATTTGTGGTCTGAAAGTTATTTCTGTAGTAGTATTATCTGGATTTCCTGAGCCTGATGCAATGCTATCACCAAAATCTGTCCCATCAGTTGAAACTAACACATCGTACCCACGGGGATGGTCATTAAGTTTATGCTCAAGGGTTATTTTGTCAAATGTTTTATTTGCTTTCATATCTATCATGAGATAATCTCCTATGGACTGACGTGCAGTATGCCACTTTGTAGTCATATCTCCGTCTAGAACTGTATATGCATTTAAGTTATTTCTTGATGTCTTTACCGTCCACCCTGTTCTTTCAAGCCTCCCATCATCCTGTAAGAACTTGAATTTATCAATATTCATAAGGTTATCTTCAGTATTTCCATAGAATTTCAATATAACGTTATGTTTACCTGTAGTCTTTGCAATTGGACAGGATACCATTTTCCATATTTGGTCGCCCCCTGTGTTAGGAATCGAACAAGAGCCAATTACTTCTCCACCGACGCTGTCCAACACTATTTCAATCCTTGAGCCTTCAACGGTACTGGAAATATTTGCAATAAACGTTCTAGAACCAACCTCTTCAAAAATAACATTGTCAAACTTTATATAATCAAAATTATTGCAGTCTGTGACATACCATATCCCCCCAACAGGGGTGACAATGCTTATTCCAGCTGTTTCCATAGCACTTTCAGCTCCGATATAGCTATATGCACTCATATTCGTTGAAGGATTCGAACCGTCGGCACCGATAGAAGGTCTTTCTGGAAGTTTAGGTGAAGGAGAACCAGCATCTCCTGAAGTAACTATATGGATGCCCACATTATCTATGGTTCCATTCCAATTTACTAGCAGTTCTTTAGCATAACCTTCTCCAGAACGGGTAAAAGGATAATTTTCACCATTAACCGTTACCGTTACATTTGCTCCAAAATGATCTGTTAAATGTATGGTACTTGCGTAGATAGGGTTATCAGATTTTATAACAATATCCTTGTTTTGATAGTAGATACCACTTTCCATACAGCTTATTGATCCGTAACCATCGAGGGATATAAACATTGCATCCCTCATTTCATGGTTCATTTCATCTAGAATAATTGGTTGGATCCATATCTCCTTTGTATGTCTATCGCGGTGGTAGCCAACAATATCATAATAATTTCTCCACATTCCAGGCAAGCTTATGTATTGTTTATCACCTGATATGTTTGTGGCAACATAGTTAGGTTCAGTTATGGCAGGGAGAATATCAAGAGGGTGATTAAAAACATAGTTTCTGTTGTTGTATTGTCTATTATAAGAATCTTTTTGCATTGAAATCCATTGATTGACTCTCCTTGTGTTCAATAGCAGCCCGCCATAATGAGCAAGAATATATGGAGTCCATTCATTATAGGTTCCATTGAGATTTCCTAACCCCCAATAATATGGATGGTAGTAGCTATCTAGCTTTTTCAATACATAATCAGTTTCAGATGCAGTCCATATTTCACCCAATTTTAGATGCATAGATAGCCATTGTCCTGCAAAGTAGGACTCACAACCCCTTCCAATTGGAAAATTATCATTCAGATAACGAGCTCTATAGGAAGATACAACTGTAGTATAGGCTGTTTTATATGTAGCCACCAGGTCGGTTTCGCCTTTATCCTGTGCAAGTATTGTCATGATCTTATAAGCTACGGCAGATAAGCTGGCATTAAAGGGATTTGGATCACCACCTGCATCATAGGAGTTCTCAGAGTCGTCAAAAGTATATGGGAATGTAGGATTTCCATACAGTTTTACTTGATCTAATATTCTCTGTGCTGCTTTTTTAATATAAGGCCATAAATAATCAAGTTGTTCCTGATCATCGGTAGCCTTATAAGTTTCATAAACAGAAATGATGAAACCACAGTTAAGATCTACCCATTTATTAATATCTCTGTAGTCTACATGTTCTTTATCATCCCATCCTACCAGTGTAGACTTATCAGAACTACGGGTACTAAAGTCGTGATGGATTTGACCGTTATGCTTCTGTGTCCTTGCCCAATAATGCAGCTCCTGCCAGGCATAAAAAGGAATTAGATGATTGATGATCTGCCTTGCATGCCACATTTGATCCATGGTTCCAAAACAAGTCCATTCTCCCTCTGCAAAAGCTACTCGTCCATCCTTTTTATACATAGAATTATTACTTAAGTTTACAAGCGTATTTAAAGTCTGGTTTTTGAGCCAATCAGGCAGGTTAGAGTTTCTCATTTTTGTTACAAGTTCATCTGTATTTGCCTTTAATGTATCAAAGTTTCTTAGACCAAGATATGCAATAGAACCAGAATCCTCATAAAGCCCTAAATAATATGCCCGTTCAGGGTCAGTATTGTCATACCATGCCAATACAAATTGGATGTTTTTTGTCTCATTTTCACTAAGGTTTAGTTTAACTGCAGCTTTATTTTGTGTTCCATTTGGAGAATTGTCACATTGACCATGCGTAAAGAATCCAGTATCACTTCCAACAGAAATGATAGCATTTGGATCATTGCTTTTTGCATATACGGACCATTTTGGAGATGTAAAGCCTTTTCCATCAACATAAGCAGCTGAACCAGAAGGAATCTCCACTTGTAAAGCACATGCAGCTACCACTTTTGTAGAAGTAGTATTCTTCAGTGTCATTTCATAAAATGCATACGGCATGTTCATATTGTCATAACTGGAATTATCCAAAGGAGAAAATGCTTTTAGATTAACTTGAATGCCATTAATGGTGCCAAAGTTAACCAGGTGTTCAGGCCAGATTGCATCATCATCGTACCTACCATTTTTTAGAAGGGCTTTCATGGTGTTAACTGTTTCTATATTATCATCTCTGTTAGAAAAGAATTGAAACTTTGATTCACCCATTGGCACATAATCATTTTGATCTGCAGGTGCTTGGGTTGTAGCTGAAAAGGTCCCATTATGAGCGCAAAACTTTACAGCACCTGTCCCAAATCCACCTAAGGGTGTCCCTGTAGTTCCATCTACTCTTATGGGTGTAATAACATTATCTGTTTTAACCATAAACTCACGTCCTTATACAATTATTTATTAGCCTAGTGGTTTGTAACACTTCATTTTTATAATCCTATTTTAAGTGTTACAAATCCACTTCCTCTGTCTGTGGTCTGCACACCCTAAAAAACATACGTTACAGACCACTAGGGAATCCATAGCATTAATATAGGCAAATTATAACTTGCTTTTGTTATTACGGAAAGCCAAAAATTGCTTGCATATAGTCAAAAATTGCTTAGTACTTTTTGTAAATGGTCTGTTTTAAAATATAGCTATATCTTATTCACAAAATTGTAAATTGCATTTGGATTTAAAAACCTTCCTGTTATTATTTGAAATCAAATTTTAAGAATTACCTTAATTCTATTACTAACATTGCTTTGGAATCAGGGTTTAATAGTATTCGCACTTTTAATAGAGTATTTAAGTCTATCAAAGGGTACACACCTTCAAGCCTTCGATTATAGATGTGAAAATTTTAAGATTAGAGTTCAAAATATTAGAAAGTTGCAGAAATATGCAGAAATATCTTGAAAGGAGTAAGGCTTTTATTTCAACTCTTAGAGGAAAATATATAAGATTAGGTATGCATATCTAATGAATTGTTCGTTGACGATCTAATAGAACGAAGCATATAAT
>CAYYEC010000170.1:0-7115 GCA_964470745.1 uncultured Eubacteriales bacterium
ATATAGTGCCTGCGGTGCAAGGCAATAGGCAACGGGCGATTGGTAATAGGAAAAGATAAAATCTTTGACCCAATTGCTTATAACCACCCAAACTGGACAACTATCTGTAAACCTTTTGGTCATATGTTTAACATTAGTTTATCATGATTATTGATTACTGTAAACAAATATACTTTAGTCCTTAAATTCGTAATGTAAATAAAATACGAACAAACTCACCCCCGACCCCTCTCTTTACAAAAAGAGGGGAGATTTTGGTTTTACTCCCCCTTCTTTTTTGAAAGAGAAGGGGGTTGGGGGGATGAGTTAGGACGCAATATTTACAAATTGCGAAGCATTGCTTTAGTCAGATTATTTAAATCAGCAATCAAATTTATAAAAAAATTTTTTTAAATGTATAATTTATCTTATTAAGTCAATAATACTTAATGACCTCACAAAATACATTTTGACCCCCTTTACATTGGCTGGTACTCGTAAGTACTGGCCTTTTTTTTTGGAGTTTCCCAGGTTAAGTTGAAATTCATAAAAAATAATTGTCATATTTTGTCGAAAATGTTCTTTTTTATACTTTTTATGGTATAATAAATCATTTACTATATGTTTCACTTCAAATAATAGTATTTTGTACGCTATGCGTATTTTATATTTTTTATGTTTTTTGTGAAAGCAGGAGGAATTTAAATTGAAATCGAATTTAAAACTAATTATAACCGAAAAGATCCCAACTGATGTTATTGACAGATACAAAAAAGAGTCAAATATAGTTATCAATGATATTACTAACTGTGTTAAAAAAAGGGTTGAAAGCAATTTTTATTATGATATACATCCCTCAAGTTTATATAACAACATAAAAGATTTTGAAGGATTTCTATTCTATTCTTCTGATTTAGGCGAAGTTAGATTATTTCATCATACAGACAGAAATATTTATGATTATACGACTTTACTTCAGGCAATTGTAGATAAATCCATACCTATTCGTATTTCAGTCACTGATTTTTGCACAATGTACAGCGAACTATTCCATGATACTGTTTATGTCCTAAATGAAGATTCTTCTGACTCATTTATATTTAATAAAAATTTCCAAGCAAACTGTCAAGAATGTATTACAGAGGAAAAAGTGAAAAAAATAATTCCTGAATTCTCTTTAGATAATCTTCTTGAACTTTTAGATTCATATCCTGAGCATATTTTTAGTGCCCATGAAGTTTTTAATGCCCTGAAGCTACTGCATACAAATGTCATGAAATCAGAAAAAACTCCAGAGCTAGTCATCAAATCCTTTTTAAATTCCCCGGAATTTAAAGCTTATTATCAACAAATTTATTATCAATATAGAAAAGTTGAATTTACTATAGAAGAGCTTAATAAGATTTACAGCGATTAGCTTACAAAATATTAACCATTTCTATAAGTTTTTCATTGTGCTGTTGTTTTCACAAAAGCACAGCAAAAAGAAGTGTTAAATATTTTTTTGTCTATTATAGATTTCGCGTAAATGATTCTACATATCAATTTAACTTACACGAAATCTACACCTATAAAACTCATTAAACGAACAAATATCAATATTAATTTAATGTAGAATCATTTGTGCGTTTAATATAGCTTGCAAATATTATCCTCTGCTATTATTTTTGAATTTTTCTTTTGCATTCGGGACAGTGTCCGTAAAATTCCAGTTTATGACCTATTATTTCAAATTCATTTTCTGTAACTAGATTTCTTTCCAATTCCTTAAGCGGACATTCACTTATTGAGACAATTTTATCGCAATCAACACAAATCAATAAATGCTTGTGCTTTGAATTATTTATAATATATTTTGCTCTCTCATCATTAATAGAATTTAGCTTTAAAATAATATTTTTAGATACAAGAATCTCCAATGTCCTATAAACTGTCGAAAGGTTTATCTCCTTATCCTTATCTTTCAGCTTTAAATATATTTCTTCAGCAGTAATCAAAGCTTCGGATTCATTCAAAACTTCAAGTATTATAATTCTTTGATTTGTGCATTTCAGACCTTTTTCCGCTAGTATTTCTTTATAGTTCTTTTCCTTTTTCAATTAAAGCACCTCTAAAATATTTTGCTATCTTAATTGTACAACAATTTTAAATATTATTAAATACAAAATTTTTTCTTAAGGGAGCAGATCAAAAAAGCAAACAAAAAAGAATTTTTTTATAAAATCTTTTCTGTTTGCTTTCTAAATGTATAATGTTGCAAAGTATATATACATGAACTATTATTTTACAATTTCTATATAGCCATTTATAGTTTCAGCTTTAATATTTACTTTTCTTCCACCTTCATCATAATTTTTACTGTTAGCTTCAACCACATTACTAGAGCCATTTCCCTTATCAATGTTGCTATATATCATATCAGGAATTAACAGATTGATTCCACCATGGGTGGTCTGTGCCTTTACTTTATAAGCCCTGTCATCCATGTCGTTCATATTTACTTTTATACCACTGTTACTCGTTTTTAAGTCCATAACCGTATCTCCGTCAATATCAAAACTCTGAACATCTTCTATAACAATTCTTCCATTCATTGTTAAGGCTTTTAACTTATCTGCTTTAATATGCTTTACATCAATTAATGAATTATTTGTATTAATCTCTATATGTTTACCAATACAGTAGCTCAGCTGAATTTTGGCATTTTTGGTTTTTACAGCTATCTCTTCACTGTTTACACCCATTAAATCAATATGGCTGTTTCTTGTAATTCCTTCAAATTTTTCACATACAGAATCTTCTACATAAATTTTCCCATTTATAGTCTCAATATTTATATTACCAAATTTTATTTTAGGTAAAAAAATCTCATGAGAAACGCTTATATTACCGGTTTTATTAATATCCATAACAAGCTCTTTCTCGCTGCTGTTAAAGCTAACTAATTCATCTGCATTGTTTGTCGGGCTTTTAACAGTAGTCTTTATTGCTATATCCTCTTTATCATGCTTTTTTATAAAAATATAACCATTTGTACCTTTTACTTTTAAATCCATACCTTCATAAGCTTTGGCTTCAAAAGTTTTTTCCATTGATTTGTAGCTTCCAAAAATATTAAATGCATTTGTTTCAATAAAACTTCCTACAAAATCAACTAATTTATCTGCAATACTAAAAGTTGTAGTGGCAACATTTTTTCCCAGCTTTTCAGCTTTATTGGCAAATTCCTCTACTGCCTTGTCAAAGTCCTTCTGATTAAAGCTGTCAGTAAATTCCTTTTTCAGATCATGAATTTTACCCTTCATTTCATGCTTTGAGCTCTTATAAGTACTTTTGAATTCTTTTTTCCATTCATGCATTCTTTCTTTCATCCTGGCAGCTTCTTCTTGAAAGCTTGTTGAGTTTTGCTGGTATCCATTAGTATCTTTTGTTTTTTCATTTCCTTTATCAAGTGCTTCTAAAAGCTTTGCAGCTTCCTCACTATTTATTTTGCCTTCTTTTAACATATTAAGAATAAGCATTCTTTCTTCACTTGTTGACATTATATATACCTCCCTGTTTATAATTGAGAATGAAAAGCTCTTTTAATTATTTTTTAGCTCTTACCTTTAACTATTTACTATGAACTCTCAACCGTTTAATTTCTCCAGTGCCTCTTCTACACTTAGCTCTCCGCTATTTAACTTATCAAGAATCTCTTTTCTTTTTGCGTCATTTATTGGCGCTGACTCTGATTTATAGCCTAGAGCTGCCGCAGCATCTTCCAGTCTATTCTTTACTGTTGGATATGATATACCCAGTTCTTTTTCAACTTCCTTAATATTCCCTCTACACTTTATAAATACATCTATGAAGAGCTTCTGATCATTGGTCAATCTACAAAATTTACATGGACTAAAATGACCTTCTATCTTACTTCCACACGTATTACAGCTTATTCTGGTTATTTCTGTATCACTTCCACACACCGGACAGTTTCCTAAAATCTCCGCCATATAATCACCTCTTAATTTTTTTAAAGTTTTTTCTAATTGTCATAGTACATTTTAATTTTGATATTAATTTTATTAAGTTTTGTTATATATTATATTAATATTATTATCACTAAATGTCAATCTTATTTATTAACTTTTTTAATATAAATATTAATTTTATTAATATCCAACTTAAATTAATTGCGTGTCAGTGTACCTACCCTCTTGACGCATGCACAAAAAAACAGTCATTTAATTACTCCGTAATTAAATGACTGCCTAACTGTCAACTGTCAACTGCCAACTCATATCTCCCGTCTTCCCTCAAGTGACTTGGCTAAAGTAACTTCATCAGCATATTCCAAGTCTCCGCCAACAGGAATACCATGAGCGATACGAGTAGTCTTAATTCCTAAAGGTTTCAATATTTTAGATATGTACATGGCTGTAGCTTCACCCTCAACATTGGGATTTGTAGCCAAAATAACTTCCTTTAATCCGCCCTCCTGGACTCTTTTTAAAAGCTCCTTTATCTCTATATCATCAGGACCAATTCCATCCATGGGGGAAATGGCTCCATGCAAAACATGATAAAGGCCCTTAAACTCTCTGATTCTTTCCATCGCCACAACATCTCTCGGATCTTCAACTACGCATATAACAGACCTATCTCTTGAGGTATTGCCACAAATATTGCACGGATCAACATCTGTTAAATTGCCGCACACATCGCAATATTTTATTTTTGACTTAGCAGTAAAAATAGCATGAGCCAAGCCTTCAGCCTTATCTTTGGGTAGATTTAAAACATGAAAAGCCAAACGCTGAGCTGTCTTGTGCCCAATACCGGGAAGCTTTTCAAATTCTTCAATAAGCTTTGCTACAGGATTCGCATAATAATTCATATAATCTCAACTCTCAATTCTCGATTCTCAACAACCCTTAAATCATTCCAGGGAATCCTCCGCCTAATCCGCCTGTAACTTTTGCCATCTCTGCCTCAGATGCCTCATCAGCTTTTCTTAATGCTTCATTTACTGCAGCCAATATTAAATCCTGCAGCATTTCAACATCATCAGGGTCCACAACTTCAGGTTTTATAGATATTTCTTTTATCTCTTTTTTACAAGTTGCAACTACAGTAATAGCACCGCCACCAGCAGTTGTTTCAACTGTCTTCTCCGCCAGGCTTTCCTGTACCTTTTCCATATCCTTTTGCATTTTCTGAGCCTGTTTCATTAAATTACCCATGTTTCCGCCCATTCCACCCATGCCTGGAAATCCACCACGTTTAGCCATCTTTATCTTCCTCCTATATTGCATTTATTATTATTTTACAAGTCCTTAGTTTATATTCTTACAATAATTAATATTATACAGTAATAAACAATATGAATTCAAGCATTAATTACCATATACAATAATTACACTATCTTTTATACATTTTATACTTTTTTGTTTACAATTCCCACAGTTTTCGTCTACATTTATTGTTTTACATTGATGTATCTGGATTTGGGGGTAAAAATAATTAAATTTTTTATCACACACAGCGTAATTTACCTTTCCACATAACCACTCTACTAATAAACATGTAAATTCCAATCCCAACCGCCGCTCCGGCGCTGTCAATAAATACATCCTTTACCCCCGGACCTCTGCCGCTTGCAAATATCTGATGAACTTCATCGGATACAGCATAAAGTACGCAAGTTACTAAAGCTAAGACTATACTCTTATATCCATATATTCCGCTTCGCCTTAAGGCGTTTAAGACCAATATCCCCAATGCTAAATAAGCAAAAAAGTGAGCATTCTTTCTTACGATATGATTTAAACTTTTTATATCAAAATTGGCTTTTGGAGTAACTTTTTTTACAGTTTTCACAACAGCCTCTGTTACCTCTGTACTTAGCTTATCAGACTTAACTGCTGCCTGTGATGATAAATGAAATATGAGTACCATCCAGAGAATTACAGCTGTCCATGAAAGTATTTTTTTTATAGTCATTTTTACAGCTTCCTTTTTTATCTCATAGTTATTGTACTCTTTCTTACAGTTCATACGTATGTATAATTGCTGGAGTGCCAAGACGGAAAATCGTCAGGACGGCGATTTTAGGCATCATTGAACATGGATGTGAATTGATGCCGACGGCTTGGCATGGAAGCAATTGCACATATGCCTGAACTGTAACTACTTTTTTTATAACATACTTTTCTTTTTTATAAAATCCTTGCCAATAGGACACAAATATTATATAATGTTTACAGGGAAAATTAAATAGTGCCGTGACCTCCTGTTGCTCGAACAACAGAAGGCTCATGCAGGTAGTATTGCCTACCAACACGCGGAGTTAAACTCCCACAGCACGTTTTTATTATACTTCACTCTTTACTTTTTTTCAAGTACATTAACGGTGCATGTGTTGGCTTTTATTACCACATATGCACTTTTTAATTTTCCCTCCTAAAAAAACCGGGAGGGAAATTATATATGAATAATGATTTTGAACAATTTTTTAAATCATGTAAGGCTGACAGACTGGATATGCTCCACAATAAATTTTACGAGCTCCAGAATGTGAAATCTTTTGAAGATAATGCAAGTAAGGTTTTTTACAAAATCAACGGATTTCTACCGCAGGATATAAAGCCGGAATTAACAAACTATGATTCTATACGAAATGCAATCTTAACCAAAAATGCATCTTATTTCTATGGATGTGGCTTTGAGGATGGTTTTTTGATGGGCAGGCTGTTGTTTGGGAATGAAAAGAATATTAGCTTTGATATTAGTGTGTTGTAGAGATTTGAAGAAGAACCATTGAAAATGTTTTAATGGTTCTTCTGTTTTACATTTTTTGTAAGCCAAATTCAAGCAAAATACACCTGAGGCTGCATCACTCCAAGTGTCTTATCAACTATATAAAATTCTTTCTTACAATACCAATAACTTTATTTTGCTCCTCCTCAGTCATACTTGTCCCCGAGGGCAAACATACTCCTCTATAAAATAAATCATCCGATACGCTTTTATCTTCATAATGACTATAATACTTACAATTTTCATATAAAGGTTGTAAATGCATAGGCTTCCACACAGGCCTAGTTTCAATATTTTGCTCTTCCAGCGCATTTATTATTTCATCTGAAGATACT
>CAYYEC010000170.1:7125-7999 GCA_964470745.1 uncultured Eubacteriales bacterium
ATAGTAATCACTGTAAGCCAGTAGTTCGGCTTGCTCCATTCAGGTATTGGCATCATCTCTATTTCATTTATATCAGAAAAAGCATCTTTATATTTGCAATATACCTCTTTCTTTTTCGCGACTTTTCTATCAAGGGCCTCCAACTGCCCTCTACCTATAGCTGCCAGTATATTACTCATCCTATAATTGTATCCATAATCCGAATGCTGATAATGTCTGGCTCTGTCTCTTGCCTGAGTTGCCCAAAATCTACATTTTTCAATAGCCTCCATATCATCAGATATGAGCATTCCTCCGCCTGAAGTTGTTATTATTTTGTTACCGTTAAATGAATATATCCCAAACTTTCCAAATGTGCCACTGGGTTTTTCCTTATAAAAAGCACCAAGTGACTCTGCAGCATCTTCTATAATTGTTACATTGTATTCAGTGCAGATTTTCATAATAGCATCCATATCTGCACTTTGACCATATAAATTTACTACAATAACTGCCTTAGGAAGTCTTCCTTCTATTTTATAGTCTGAAAGTGCTTTATTTAGAGCTTCCGGAGACATATTCCATGATTCCGGCTCAGAATCAATAAACACCGGAACTGCTCCCTGATATAATATTGGATTGCATGTAGCCGCAAAGGTTAATGACGAACAAAATACTATATCTCCCTGCATTACTCCAATGTATCTAAGTGCAAGATGAATAGCTGCTGTCCCTGATGATAAAGCAACCGATCCCTTCGCTCCTACTTTATCATTTATCGCTCTCTCAAAAGCATCTACCTCCGGCCCCAATGGAGCTATCCAATTAGACTCAAATGCCTCAATCATATATTTTTTTTCGTTACCCTCCATATGTGGAGGGGATAGGTATATTC
>CAYYEC010000171.1:0-1328 GCA_964470745.1 uncultured Eubacteriales bacterium
GAGTATTACTACCCATATATCGCCTAATCTTCATCCCTACTACCTCTCCCATATAATCAATTAAAGGTGAAATAAAACCAATATCACTAAACCTAAACCTTTAAATCTCAATTCTCAAATACTAACCATCCCCACTGATTGAACTTCCGTATTAGGATCAAGCTCATTATATGATAAAACAACCAATCCAGGTACAGCATGTTCTGTTATTCTTTTAAAGTAGAGTCTTACCACCGGTGAAGCTAAAACTATAGGTTGTTTACCAAGCTTTAATAATCTTTCCACCTGTTTTGACAGACTATTTATAATTGTATTAGTAACTGTTGGTTCTAATGATAAATATGTTCCTGTTTCAGTTCTTTGTAATGAATCCATAATAATTTGTTCTAATCCTGGGTCCAAAGTTATAACATCCGAATTTTCTTCAGTAATAAACTTCTTTGAAATGGCTCTTCCCAAACCTTGTCTAATATATTCAGTTAGCATATCAGTATCTCTGGTTATTGGTGCATAGTCGGCTAAAGCCTCTAATATAGTTACCATATCTCTTATTGATATTCCTTCCTTAAGAAGATTTGCAATAACTTTCTGGATTTCTCCAACGGATAATAGTTTTGGCACTAATTCATCCACAATGGCAGGATAATTAGCTTTTACATTGTCTATCAATGTTTGTACTTCTTGTCTTCCTGTTAGTTCGTGGGCATACTTCTTAACAATCTCTGTTAAATGTGTAGCAATAATTGATGGTGGGTCAACAACTGTATACCCTAACATTTCAGCCCTATCTCTTTGGCTTTCATTCACCCAAATAGCTGGTAACCCAAAAGCTGGCTCGGTTGTTTTAATACCGTCAACTTCTTCTTCTACAAGACCAGGGTTCATAGCCATAAAATGATCTATCATCAATTCACCCTTATCTACTTCAACCCCTTTTATTTTAATTATATATTGATTTGGGGCAAGCTGTATATTATCTCTTAATCTGATAATCGGAACTATCATTCCAAGTTCAAGTGCTAATTGTCTTCTTATCATAACAACTCTATCCAATAAATCTCCACCCTGGTTAACATCTGCTAAAGGAATGATTCCATAGCCAAATTCAAGTTCTATTGGATCAATCTGTAAAAGAGATACTACATTTTCAGGTTTTCTAATTTCCTCTACTTCATTTTCTTCAATTTCTACTTCTTCTTTCTTTAAAATCTCTTTTTCAACATTTTTCAATCTATATCCAACAAAAGCAAGCAAAATCGACATTAATAAAAAAGGAACAGTGGCTAATGGAAATGATAAAACAAAACATGCACCAGAAGCTATAAACA
>CAYYEC010000171.1:1338-7996 GCA_964470745.1 uncultured Eubacteriales bacterium
TTATCAAATCCTCGCTTAAATCACCATCTGAAGCTGCCCTGGTTACTATTATACCAGTTGATACAGAAATGAGCAATGCTGGTATTTGACTTACTAATCCATCTCCAATTGTCAATATTGTATATTTCGTAAGGGCTTCTAGAGCTGGTTCTCCTCTCATTACAATTCCTATAATAAATCCAGCTACAATATTTAAAATAGTAGTAACAATTCCGAATATTGCGTCATTTTTCACAAATTTACTGGCACCATCCATAGCTCCATAAAAATCTGCTTCTCGTTGTATCTTCTTACGTCTTTCCTTTGCTTCTGCATCATTTATTAGTCCTGCATTTAAATCAGCATCTATTGCCATCTGTTTACCTGGCATAGCATCTAAAGTAAATCTGGCTGCAACTTCCGAAACTCTTTCTGCCCCCTTGGTAATAACTAAAAACTGAACAAGCATTATAATCAAAAATATAATAAATCCAACAACAACATTCCCACCAGTAATTAATTCAGCAAAATTCTGTATTACTTCACCCGCAACACCATCTCTTAATATTAGGGTTGTTGAAGTAATATTTAACGATAGTCTGTAAATTGTCGTAAACAAAAGTAATGTAGGAAATACTGAAAGAGATAATGCATCTTTTGCATATAAGCTATTAAGTAAAATTAGTAATGACACAGCTATATTAATAACTAATAAAAAATCCAATAATCCAGCCGGAACCGGTAAAATAATAACTAGTATTATTGTTACAACAAGTATCGCTACTGCAATACTGTTTAATTGCTTCATTCAATATTCTCCCTTCTTATTTTTTGCTTTATAATCTTAGCTTGTCTTCTTCAAACTATACACAAAGGCCAAAACTTCTGCAACTGCCTGATACAACTCAGGTGGAATTGCATCCCCTATCTCTACCATACTGTACAAAGCTCTTGCCAATTGTTTGTTTTCAACTACTTCAACTTTATTTTCTTTAGCTATTTCTTTAATTCTAAGAGCTAAAAAGTCTTGTCCTTTAGCTATTACTAATGGAGCTGATGAAACACTTTCATCATATTTTATTGCTACTGCAAAATGAGTCGGGTTTGTAATAATTACATCTGCTTTAGGTACATCACTTAGCATTCTTCTCATTGATATTTCTCTTTGTTTTTGTTTGATTTTTGACTTAATCTCCGGGTTTCCTTCAGTTTGCTTATATTCTTCTTTTATATCTTGTTTTGACATTTTCAAATCTTTTTCAAACTGCCACCATTGATACGCATAATCAAGCACACCCAGTATTATTAAAACAAAGCAAATTCTAATAGCAGCATTTATAGCTGTATTTCCAATGTAACTGGCAATATTAATTACATCCATATCCATTAAAATTAAAACATTTTTTGATTCACTTCTTAAATACAAATATACAACATATCCAATTATACTAATTTTCAAAATAGATTTAGCTAACTCAACTATACCTTTTACTGAAAAAATTCTTTTAAGTCCATTCAATGGGTTTATTTTACTGAACTTAGGCTTTAATGGCTCAAAAGTAAATAAAAAACCCACCTGAGCATATCCAATAAACACTCCTATTATAAGAGCAATTGCTAAGATAGGCGCAATTGTCTTTAAAATAACAGTTAACGTTTCTATAAACACTCTGGATAACATATTAATTGTAAATAAATCATCTATCTTAGGGTATTCTGTAATTGCATATTTAGCAAAAGAAGTTATTTCTCTATATATATACCCACCAAAAACTTTAAGTGCCAAAAACACAGCCATTAAAACTATTGCTGAGGATATTTCTCTACTCTGAAGGACCTGACCTTTTTTTCTTGCATCTTGTCGCTTCTTTGAAGTCGCCTTTTCAGTTTTATCTCCATTATCAGCAAAAAGTTGTAAATTTACTTTAATTCTATTATAGTTATAACATTTACTCTTTATCAGTTTTATGGACTTTACTATTCTTTTGTCAATCTTCATTTTAACTGTATTAAATATAAATTTATAAATAAATTTAAGTCTATAAAAGAAGTACATATAATTATAACTTTTATTAATCACTTTATATCCACCTTCTTAAAAAGACTTCTAAATTACTTAACACTTAAATCTTCCAAAAATTTAAATATTTCTGTATTCATTCCATCAATCATTACCCCTGCAACTCCATTAAATATTCCTATAGTTAATATTAGTATTATAATTCCTAAAGCAATCTTTAATGGCATTCCAATTACAAAAACATTTAATTGTGGTACAGCTTTCGATATCACACCTAAAGCTACATCAGTTATAAGTATCGCCGCAGTTATTGGTGCCGCGATTTTAAAACCTAATAAAAATATGCTTCCAAATAACCTGATTACATCACTTAACAATTCATTACCAAATACTGCTTGTCCTATGGGTACCCAGCTATAGCTTTCATATAACCCTCTGATTAATGAGTGATGTCCATTAAGTATAAAAAAAATCAGCATAGTCAATATAAAATAAAAGTTAGCAGTTATTGGTAGTTGTATATTGCTAATTGGATCTAAAACGTTTACCATTCCAAATCCAATTCTCATATCTATAAATTCACCAGCCATATATATTGCTGTAAATATAAGATAGCTAACATAACCTAAAGTAATACCAACCATAAATTCCTTCAAAAGTAAAACAAAAAACTTATATATACTATTATATTCCTCTAAATCAGAAACACTAATTGTATTCATAACAATCATAGCTAATAAAAATGAAAATCCTATTTTAAAATAAGAAGGAATATTCCTTCTACCAAATATAGGTGCAATGACAAATAAGCCAGACATACGCACAAATACCAATAGAAAAATATCCATTTTCTCAAATAAAATATCCAGTGGTATGTTCACCTAAAACCTCCAAATATATTAAATAAACCTATCTTATATACATATTTATATTTAAGTATAATTCCTTTGTAAACTCTATTAGCACTTGTAGCATCCATGGTCCAAATATTAAAATAGCTCCCAATATAGCTAAAATTTTAGGCACAAAAGTCAATGTTTGCTCTTGTATCTGGGTTGCAGCCTGAAAGATACTTATAGCAAGACCTACAATCAGTGCCAAACCCAACATTGGAGCTGAAACAGTTATTACAGTAACAAGAGCTCTATAGGCTATATCAATAACCTCCTGTTGACTCATTTCCTAACCTCCTTTTAACTCACCGTACTACAAAGCTATCAACAATTACACTTGCCACTAAATTCCATCCATCTACTACAATAAACAATAAAATCTTAAATGGTAAAGAAATCATAACAGGAGGAAGCATCATCATCCCCATAGACATTAGGGTGCTTGCTACAACCATGTCTATAACTAAAAATGGAATAAAAATAATAAATCCCATTGTAAAAGCTTTTCTTAATTCACTAATTAAAAAACTTGGAATAGCTACAGTTAATGAAATGTCTTTTTCATCAACTGGAGTACTTACCCCATCTAAATCTAAAAAAAGCCCAAGATCCTCTGATCTTGTTCTATCCAGCATAAATCCTTTTATCGTATTTGAAGAGCGCTCAAGAGCAACCTCCATAGTAATTTCATTATTTGAAAAAGGCTTAAAAGCATTATCATTAATGTCAGTAATCACAGGCTTCATAATAAAAAAGGTTAAAAACAAAGCTAGCCCAATCATTACCTGATTCGGCGGCATTTGTTGAGTTCCCATAGCATTTCTTAAAAACGAGAGAACTATTATTATTCTTGTAAAGGATGTCATCATAATCAATATCGAGGGTGCAATTGACAGTATTGTTAATAATAGTAAAATTTTTATACTTTCAGATACTTCCTGCGGATTATCTGAACTGCCAATCGTTATGCCATCGTCTGATATTGATATACCAGGAGCCGCATGTACACTGGCTGTACAAATAATTATCAGTACGACAATCAGTAAAATTTGCAAGTAAGTTTTCTTGGCCCTCATTAATTTTCATCCCCATTTATATGTGTCTATATATCATTTTTCCCAACTATATCCCGTAATTTATTTAAATTATTTTTAAAATCAGTATTTTTCGAGAATTGAGGAATATTATCCTTATTTCCTATGCTCGTTGGTTTCTTTCCTCTTTCATTAACATTCCTTATATACTTGTCAAAAATGTTTTTAAAATCAAATATTTTTACATCATCTTTGTCTTCACTTTCATTTTCAATGGTATTTAAATTTGTTAAAAATTCAATCTTTTTACCTGAAGATGATATTAATAAAAATTGTTCTCCTACCTTAATTAAATGTAACTGTTTATCAAGTCCTAGACTCATAGTTTCAACTACACTTATATGTTTACCCTTTAGCGCTCTACCTGTCTTTTTGCCTACATATCTAGTAGTTAAATAAGCTAAGAAAAGAATAGAACTAAACATTATTAATACACCTATAAGTTGGAACATTTTAATTAAAGTATCGTTTCCCATTTAAAAACCCCACAATGTCTATCCAATAACTTTTTTTACAGCCTCTACTACTCTTTCTGCCTGAAAAGGCTTTACAATAAAATCTCTAGCTCCTGCCTGTATGGATTCAATTACCATCGCTTGTTGTCCCATAGCAGAGCACATTATAATTTTAGAATCTGCATTTACTTTTCTTATTTCTTTTACAGCTTGAATACCGTCAACTTCTGGCATAGTAATATCCATAATTACAAGATCGGGAATTAACTCCTTATATTTAGTTATTGCCACAGCCCCGTTTTCAGCCTCTCCTACTACATCATATCCATTTTTAGTCAAAATATCTTTAACCATCATCCTCATAAAAGCTGCATCATCTACAATTAGAACTTTGTTTCCCATTAGTTATCCCTCTCCTTAATTAATAGTAAATTCATATTTATTTATATTTATATTTATATTAAATTTAATTAAAGCCTCTTAGATGGGTGAATAATATCAGTAATTCTCACACCAAAGCTTTCATCAATTACTACAACTTCACCTTTAGCAATTGGTTTTCCGTTTACAAGTATGTCAACTGGATCTCCTGCCAATTTATCTAATTCTATTATAGAACCCTGTCCAAATTCAAGTATTTCTTTTATCATTCTTTGTGTTCTGCCTAATTCAACTGTAATTTGTAAAGGTACATCCATTATTAAGCTTATATTCTTTTTCTCAAAATCCATTCCGCCCATATCAAATGCCTCAAATTGGGCAGGTTGAACATTTACAGGATTTGTATTTTGTCTATTACTATACCCCATCTGGTTCTGTGAAGGGTAATATAGTCCTTGATCCATTTGTTGTGGCGCCTGGTTATATTGTTGCTGATAATTATTCATCTGCTGCATTGTTTCTTGCTTAGGTGCTTGCATCTGCTGATGAATAGGCTGACTTATTGGAGGTTCTGGTATATTTTGCGCAGGAGTTTCATTATCTGAACCTAAAAGATTATCAACTAAGTCCTTAGCAAACTCAACTGGCAATATTTGCATAATTTCACTGTCAATTAAGTCTCCAACAACAATCTTAAAAGCAATTTTTACTATTTTGCCAGGCATATCAACATCTAATTTATTATCTTCAGAATCAAAATGTATTATAAAAGATTTCGGTGGGGATATATCGACTCTTTTATCAAACATTGACGATAATGAAGTAGCAGATGAACCAACCATTTGATTCATTGCTTCACTAATAGCACTCAAGTGAAGCTCGGTAAGCTCTCCATCGATATTTGTGCCTTCACCACCCATCATTAAATCAGTAATAATTTTTACGTCGCTTTCTTTCATAATAAGTAAATTACTACCTAATAAGCCTTCTTTATATTCAACTCTAACTGCCACATAAGGAGAAGAATACACCTTTGACAATTCATCCCATGTAGTCACTTCTACTTTTGGAGTTGTAATAGTTACCTTTTGTCCAAGTAGAGTAAATAAAGTTGTAGCCGAGGTTCCCATACTAATATTGCCAATTTCACCTAAAGCATCAATTTCTTGAGAAGTTAAATTTTCTGAGTCTGTGCTGTCATTATTATCAAAATCTAAGGTACCATTTAGCAATGCATCAATCTCTGCCTGTGATAGCATATCTCCCATAAACTATTCCTCCTTCCTGACAACATTTGTTATTTTTATAGCAACTTTATTTTTCCTTACACCAGGTTTTGCATAAAATTTCAATATATCACCGACTAAAACTTTTTGTTCTCCATTTACATTAGAATCTAATGGAATAACATCTCCTACTTGTATTTGCAGGAATTCATCAATTGGTATACTAGTCTTTCCAAGTATCGCTTTTATTGGAACTTTAGTATTTTCAATTCTAGATTCAATATTTTTTTTATTCTCTTCTGTCGCCTCTTTTTCTATCATTGAAAACCATAATTTAGTACTCAATTTCGATATTATAGGTTCTACAACCATATGTGGTATACAGACATTCATAAATCCTTCTACATCACCAATTTTTGTACTTAATGTTACAAGGGCAACCATTTCATTCGGAGCCATAATTGATGCAAATTGTGCATTTGTTTCAATTCTTTCTAATCTAGGTTTAATTGAAATAACATTTTCCCATGGTTCTCTCATTAAATTTAGTAATTGGTTTAAAAATCTTTCTATTATATTCTCTTTTTTTACTCCTATAACCGAGTCTCTC
>CAYYEC010000172.1:0-7989 GCA_964470745.1 uncultured Eubacteriales bacterium
AATTTTGTTGTTTCATATGAGTTATAAAGGTAAAAAATTGTATTAAAATTATTTTCGTCATAAATATATTCTACTTTTTTCATTATCTTGTCACCAACATCGTTGTTAACAACACTTTCAATTCGCTCAATCCTTCCATGAAGATTTTTTGAGATCATTATAGGTCTTTCCATGTCCTGCAAGACAAGGTACAGAAACTGTAAAGCCTTCATTATTTAAATATTCGGCAATATATTTCATTTCAACCGGATTTCCTCCCAGTCCATGTATTAGTAAAACGGCATCACCATTTCCTTTCATAAAAATATCCTTGCTCTCCATAATTATTTTCCTTTCTGTAAGTTATAATTTAACATCATGATCCGATATCCCTTAATTTTTCCAGTTTAAAATCTATTTCAGAAAAAATTGATGTACAGGATTCTCCTTCTGGAGATTGGCTTGCAAATCCCACAGATATTACAGAAACATCACCCAAGGTAAAGTGCCTTACAAATTGCCCCCCCTTACCATCCAAAGAATAATGGAAAATAATCCTGCCGCCAATTTTTGAAGCTCTTAAATAAACCTCCTCCTTATCTACAAATCCGGAATTGCAGTCATCCGGATGCTCACAAGTAACAACAGAAGCAATAAACGGTCTCTTGTATATGGAATACTCAAGACAAAGCTTTGCCCAAAGCCGTTCATTGCTAAATAGTACTAGAGCACCTCCATCGTAGACTGTATTAAACTTGACTTCAACCTTCGTACTGAGTATAAAGTCCTCATCCGTAGTAAACATCAATCTTGGAGAATTGTTTATCGGTATATCATCCATAATATTAATAAATAGATCCGTATGTTTTCCCGAAGTTATAGTCAATACCCTACCATCTTCGATTTTCAATTCCACAGGTGAATGTTCACAATAAAGATTAAAAGGTATGCCCTCTAAAAATAACCTGTCCAAAATTTCACCTCCATATTGCTTCTTATTCTTCTACTATAGCTTTTAAGAATGTAAAATCATCACATGTTCCCGATTCCACATCTGAATCTTCTTCGTATTCAAGTGAGTAATATCCTTTATAAAATGATTTCAACTCTTTAAAAATCGGCTTGTAATCTATAATCCCTTCATTCAATCTACAGTATTGAACTTCCCCATTTATCATCCTACAACTCTTAAAATGTGTAAATATCACATAGTCTTTTATCTCAATCAAAGCTTTATATGGGTCATCTCCATGAAAAAAGAAATTAGCCGGGTCATAATTTACTCCAACATTATCCGCCTTCACTTTCTTCATTATCCTTGCAGTTTGCTTTCCCGTGCTTGTCATACCTCCATGATTTTCCACTGCAATGGAAATACCAAATTTTTCAGCATAATTTCCTATTTCCGTCAAGCAGCCGGATATTTCTTCATATCCTTCATCATTAAGTCCTTCCTGATTCCACTCACCAAGCAATCTAAACAATTTTACTTCAAATTCAGCACTAATGTCTATTTGGTTTTTAATCTTTACTATATGCTCCTGCAATCCAATTTTCTCTGAAAAATCCCACAAGCCTTGAATTTCATAGACATTCTGACCGTTCATTTTAACTGTATCTTGTACTTTATTAATATCGTCCACCGAAATACTCTCGGCAAAGGCTAAAGGATATTTCTGCGGATCATCAAAGAACATACAGAGCTCCTTAATACCAATCTTATTCATAAAATTGCAGTACTCTTCACAGGTATAATATCTGAATCCCCACGGTGAAGATGTATACTTTACCATAGCCACCCTCCTAAATTATTTCTTTTAGATGTTCCTCAATATGTAAGTAAGCTTTTAGTACATTTATCATTATCAATTAAACTACTGAATTCACAAGTGTTTTCACATGCTGCTAAAACGTGAATTCATTTTCTGCATACAGCTTCCAGTCAATACACCCTATACTCTTACCAGACCCAGCTTCATAAAATCATCCAGACTTTCAATTTCAAAATCAGCAAAAGAAAGGTCAAAACACTTGGTATATTCATTTGGAACTGCAACAACTGTCATCCCTGCGGACTTTCCGGCAATAACACCATTTATGGAATCCTCTATAACTACACACTCCTGAGGAGAAGCCCCGAGCTTTTCTGCCGTTATAAGGAAAATCTCCGGATCAGGTTTGGCATTTTTAACATCCGAGCCTGATTGTATTATCTTAAAAAATTTTTCAAGGGACATTTTCTTTAAAACTTTTTTTATTAGTTCTTTCTCAGCCGATGAGGCCAACCCCAATGGAATACCGGAATCATACAATGTTTTTACAAGCCTTACAGCAGGTTCTATTGGCTCAACCCTTGAAATATTATCTAAAAAGTATTTGTATTTTTTAGATGATAGCTCTTTGGTATTTAATGAAACTTTATATAGCGTCAATATGTTTGACCAAAACTCCTCTTCACTTGTACCAATATACATTTTATGTATTTCTCTCGTATATTTTAGACCATATTCTGCCAAAATAGCTTTTTCTGATTCATAATGCAATGGTTCGCTATTTATCAACACTCCATCCATATCAAATATTACAATTCGATTCAAATTGTCCCTCCCGCTATGAATAATCTCTTTCTGAAGTCCTAAGAATCTTCCATAAGCAATAAAATCGACCTTTAGCTTTGGTATAATTTTTTATCAATCTTTGCATCCAACCTCCACAATAGTACGTGTCCCCGGCTCGGGCTCTCCAAAAAGAATCTCTTCCGGCACCCTTTCCAGAGGGATTCTCTTTCCTATCATTCCCAAAAAGAAAGTCTCATCCGAATCAATATATGAAATAGCTTCAGACATGGTTTGAGCAGTACAACCTGCTACTGACGAAACAACAGTAAGCTCTCTTTCAAAAATCTCCAAGCAATCAAGAAACGATCTGTCAATTGCAGGTGGCATACCATATATACAAATAATGCCACCCCGGCGGACAATATTATACGCTGCCAAAATTCCATCCTTGGAACCCGAACAGTCAATTACTACATTATAAAAATCTTCTTTTAACGAATCCACCACTTTAACTCCCAGACTTTTATGCCACAAAGTGGCTTCACACCTTATATCGTAAATGTGATATTCCGCATCAAATCTCATTTTTTTCAATGCGTAAGTCACCAGCTTGCCGGATACACCTGCTCCTATAACAAGAATATTTATTTTTTTTATCTGTTCACTGAGCAAGCATATTGATTTTATAATTCGCTTTGAACCGTGAACCGCACAGGCAAGAGGCTCAACCAGCGTAGCCAGCTCAGGTCTTCTAAAGGGAACTTCAAACAAGCTTTCGGAAGGTGCATAAATTTCCTCAGCATAACCGCCATGCATATTTACTCCCAACTCCATTAATGATTGACAGTGACTTGTGAGCCCGTCACGGCAATTACTGCAAACTCCGCATGAAATCTCGTTGTTTAATGAATAAATTCTTTTGTCATTATCATCAAGTGATGTAACAACAACCTCATGGCCAAGAATAATTCCATTTTTTTTGGGGGTATTTGCTAAATGCCTGTCGGTTTTGCAAATACCAACATATAAAACCTTCCACCATTCACCTTTAAATTCTCTTGCATCTGATAAATTATCCACATTTTTAAAATCAAGTTTATTTTGATCCTCTAAAATTACACATTTCATAGCTTTTACCTTTTTACATCTTTAGACATTTTTTTAAATATCTTACTTAAAATATTTATATCACGGTCTATTTCATCATAGCTTATATTTAAATGCGGAGCCAGCTTAATTACATTGGTTGAATAACCGCCTGAATTTAATATCATCCGATATTTCTTGCCGTTATAATAATAGTCATAATCCTGTGCATAAGTTACAGCTTTTTTAGCCAGATTGTCATATTCCTTACCATTTTCATCCGCAAAAACAATATTTAAAAGTAGTCCAAGTCCATCTACCGAGTATATGAATGGATATTGCTCCTTTAATTCAAAGAGTTTCTTAAGGTAATAAGCTCCTTTTTCAGGTACACTTTTTTCATAATCCTGTTTGTTCATATATTTCCAAGTAGCTAATGCGGCAGACGTACCAAGTGAATTATTTGCAAAGTTACTGTGCGTATGACCGGGTCCAAAAACCTCCGGATCTACAAGATCTTCACGAGCCCAAACCATACTTAGCGGCGCTATTCCATTTGTGAAGGACTTGCTCATTGTTATTATGTCCGGAATAAAACCAAAATGCTCAAAGGCAAACAACTTTCCTGTCCTATACATTCCAACCTGAATTTCATCATCAACAATTAAAACACCGCGTTTCTTTAATTCAGGAACAAAAGTCTTAAAATAATCTTTTGGCGGAATTGTATAGCCTCTTCCCTGACAACATTCAATAAAAAATGCTCCTATTTCACAGCTGGACTCTGACGCCAGTCCATAAAATTCATTCTCAAAGCTTTTGTTTATTGATTTGGCACAGTATAAATCACAGGAATCCCTCTTCATTCCAAAAAAACAATTACTACAGTTTGCATAGGGAAACATAACTGCGCGATTCGGAAATTCACCAAAATATTGTCTGTATCTATGGCTGCTTGACATGCCGCAAACTTCCAGTGAGCGTCCATGATATGCTCCCATATTTACAGCAACCTTAGTCTTTGAATTATTTTTTCTGACTATCTTTAAAGCATCTTCAACTACAAGAGTCCCACTGGTATTGAAAGAAACCCGTCCTTTCAACCCTGTACGTTCATAAATTGCATCAACCACCATTTTTGCAAGAATAATCTTCTCCTCATGTATAAAATCACCACTAACCTGAGGAAGAGAATCCAACTGCTCATGGGCAGCATTTGTAATTTCGTCGTTTGCATATCCGAAATTACAGCTTGAATGCCACATTTGCGTATCGATATACTCGTTTCCTTCGATATCATATACTACGTCATTCTTGCATCCCCTGGCAATAATCGGATTCTTCTGATAGTGAACTGTATCCCCCCATGATATAACCTCATTATCAACGGAACGCAGATAATCGGAATAGGCTTCCTTAGTCTTCTGTCCGCCAAGCACTTCATTTTCTTGAAGTATGACCTGTACGTCATTCTTTTCATACAACCTGTTTAACATATATATACCTCCATATCTAATTTTTTTATAATTATACTTAATTGCTTTGCTTATCTATATTTAAAAATATTTTTTAGTATTGTTTTGATATCCCACTACATGTAAATAAAATCATTTATTACAATACCTACTTTGTATAATATCAATATATTACAACTTTCATCAATATTCGACAAGTGTAACAAATCTACAGTCGATATGTAACAAATCTATACTTTTTATATACACTTTTGTAATATGTAGGATTAATTTGTTTTTTCAACAAACCTATTGACATTTTACTGTTAATATTATATTATACAGAAAAATTCCTATACAACATACTTAGGAACAGCTAAAATATAACATCCAATAGTCTGTTTCTAAAAAAACCAGTTTGAACCGTACTGGATTTTAAAACAGAAGTAGAAATAATATTTTAGTTGTTATTTATGTACAATAATTTATTTTTTTAAGGAGTTAAAAAAATGAAACTTATAAGAATACCTAAAACCGATTTATATGTATCTTCACTTTGTCTTGGTGCTGACTATTTCGGTAGTACCATCAGCAATGAAAATTCTTTTAATATGCTTGATGCTTTTTACGAGTCAGGCGGAAATTTTGTTGATTCTGCACTTATTTATGCAGATTGGCTTCCTGGAGAAAAAAGTATCAGTGAGAAAACATTAGCGTTATGGATTAAAAGCAGGAAATTGCGCAATAAAATAATATTAAGCACAAAAGGAGCTCATCCTTTCTGGACAAGCATGGATGTACCAAGACTATCACCAGCAGAAATTATTAGTGATCTAAATAAAAGCCTTAAGAACCTTCAGACGGATTATATTGATATTTACTGGCTCCATAGAGATGACCCAACAAGACCTGTCGGAGAAATTATTGAAACATTAAACGACCAGGTAGCTGAAGGTAAAATCAGGTATTTCGGGTGTTCAAACTGGAAAGCTCATCGAATTATTGAAGCACTGGCATATTCTCAACTCCATGGAATAGACTGCTTTGTCGCAAACCAGATGATGTGGAGTCTGGCGGAGCCGAATACGGATTTGATTGAGGATAAGACACTTGTACCTATGGACAGTGAAGGTATCAAATTACATAACGACACACAAATGGCAGCCATACCATATTCTTCACAAGCTAAAGGTTTTTTTGTGAAATCTGCAAAAATTGGGTTTGATAGTCTGAAAAAAGGAGTTTCGGATGTATACTATAACGTTGAAAATGTAAACCGCTTAAACAGAGCAATGGAAGTTGCCAAAAACCTGTCGGTTAGTATCAGCGGTGTAGTTCTTGCATATTTAAAGTGTCAGCCGTTTACGACAATACCCGTTATCGGCTGTAAAACTATTGAACAATTGACGGATACTCTCCAATATTCAGATTTAGAGTTAGATAATAGTATCCTGAAATTTATTGAAACTGGAATATAAATGTCTACAGGAGTGTCATAAATTCGTTTTGAGACACTCCTGTTAAAAATGTTTCCCTTGATTTATATTCATACAACTGTAACAAAACTACAACAAGGTTCTCATTTCTATAGAGTTTAAACAGGTTCTTAGAGAATCATTGTCTATTTTAACTCCATAAGTATGCACAATAATAAAATACCCTGCATTCACATTATTTATTATCCTGCTTCCTGTAAACTTTTTTTATAGCATACATCACTAATAATATTCTGTATCACTCCTAATTATACTATAAAATCTTAAAATTCCACATTGTCCCTTCAAAATCACAAGTTCTTTCCGGAATATTTAGCCCTGCATACATCAGTTCATTTCCGGAATATATTTTTTCGTTATTTAAGCATCTGTATTTTTCTTCTTCCTTCAATCCCTTAAGCTTCAGCCTTCTTATTCTTTCTTCCGGATGCTTTAGCGTTTTAAAGTAAAACACAACAACCTCTTTATTTTCTTCATGCACATACATCCATGCAGTTTCTTCCCCTTCAAATGGACTTAACAGCCTGTAATAATCACCAAATTGGATAGTTCCGCGCATATTTTTGTATACCCGGATCTGCTCTTTAATTATAATTTTCTCAGCTTCAGACATATACGCAACATCAATCTCATATCCAAAGTTCCCGGACATTGCAACCAATCCTCTCATATCCAGCGTTGTGTTTCGGTTTACCTGGTGATTTGGAGCTGCCGATACATGTGCTCCCATAGTAACAGGAGGATATATAAGACTTGTACCAAACTGTATCTTAAGTCTTTCTACCGCATCAGAATCATCACTGGTCCAAGTTTGAGGCATGTAGTAAAGCATTCCGGGGTCAAATCTTCCTCCGCCGGATGCACAGTTTTCAAAAAGTATTTTTGGAAACCTCTTGGTTAGAGTGTCAAGTATACGATAAAGCCCAAGTACATACCTGTGGGTACATTCCCGCTGCCTCCCCGCAGGTAAAAGAGCTGAACCACTCTCTGTCATATGCCTGTTCATATCCCATTTAACATATTCAATGTTTGCATTCCCGAATATATTTGTCAATGCATCTATAATAAATCGACAGACATCTTCTCTTGACAAATCCAACACAAGCTGATATCTGCCAAGTGTCCTATAATACGAAGGCACGTGAATGCACCAGTCTGGATGCTTCCTATACAAATCACTGTCGGGAGAAACAGCCTCCGGCTCAATCCATATTCCAAATTTCATTCCCATTGCATTGATGCTTTCTGCCAGTCCTGTTAAACCGCCTTTTAGCTTTTTTGTATTAACAATCCAGTCTCCCAATGAAGAATGATCGTCATTTCTGTTTCCAAACCAACCATCATCAAGTACAAAAAGTTCAATCCCCAATTTTCTGCTTTCTTGCGCTAACTTGATTATTTTTTCATCATTAAAGT
>CAYYEC010000173.1:0-1956 GCA_964470745.1 uncultured Eubacteriales bacterium
AGGTATGCCATTGTTAAGATATCAGACAGGTGATATTACATTTATAGATAGGGAATCCTGCCAGTGTGGTCGTACATCGTTGCGTTTCGGACCTATATTAAGCAGAAAAGAAAATATGCTGAAAATACGAGGAGTTTCAGTATATCCTTCACTAATAGAAGATAGTATATTGGAAGTTAATGGGGTTTTAGATTATGCTACTGTTATTGAAAAAGGTCAGGATGAAACAGATGAAATCAGAATATATATAGTTTGTGATAAAAATGCTGAAAAATCTGAAATTTGCAGACGTGTAACAGAAAATGTAAGATTAAGAATCCGTACCATGCCAAAAGTGTTTGAATGCGAAGAAGATAAAATAAATGAAATACATTATATGATAGGTTCTAGGAAAGCACTTAGGTTTATCGATAATAGAATTATCTAATAATATAGATTATAGTAGAGTGGATTATGGGGAAAATTTGTAAAGAAGAGTTATTTTTAAGCTATAATTGTTTTCATTCCTGCTTGGGGACAGTGCTTAAGAAATATTTGGATTCTGGTATAGATATTGCTCTGCACAGTGAGTGGCAGTTTTTTTTCTCAAAAAGACGTATCTATAACAATGATAATAGGTTTGTAGGGGAGTATCCAAAGCTTTATGATTCAATAACAATTAATAAAATCAAATCCTTAACAGGAATTGAACTAATTGAGAAAAACTATGGAAGAGAGTACAGTTTAAGTAACATAGTAAATGATATTGAAGTATTTGGTGAAGTAGTAATAATGTTAAATAAATTCTTTATTGATAAAGCTATGAATAAGGATAAACCTTTAAACCTACTTTCAACTGCATTATTAAATGAGTATGACAAAATTTCTAATAGATTCTACTGTATAATGGGTGATAATGATATGGTGGATAGTGCATGGATATCAAGGGAAACCCTATTTAAATCAATTAACTATAAGCCTCATGGATGGGATTGGACTGGGAAAGGATACTGTGTAGAAAAATTATCATCAGTGCCTCATCTTTGTTTTGACAGAACCAGTACTCTTATTCTTGCAGCCGGATATTTAAGGGATTCTGCTCAAAGCTTTCTTAAAGGGGCAATACATAAAAATACTATATATGGTTTACCAGGGTTAGCATGCTTCTCCGAAGAAATATTGTACTGGGAGAATCCGGTAGATGTGTTTGGAGGCTATGATATAACAAGTCAAGTATCAAAGAGACTGGTAGACTCTGCAATATTCATTCAATTTGTTATAAATCAAAGAAAAAGATATTTATCTACAATAGTAAATTTAAGTAATTTGTTTGATAATATTGATATGGAACTAAGTTCTATTATTAATCTGGTTAAGATAGATGTAAAGGAATGGACAAATTTAAAGATGCTTTTTGCATTATCAGGTAAACGAAGGCAAATTAGCGCGGTGAAGAGTATTTCAAGAAAAATCAAGCAAATATCAAGTATTGAGATGGAAGTACAAACAAAAGTTAAAGACTATTTTGAAAAGTTTTTAAAAAAGTAAGTTGAATTTAAATTTCTGTATTTACAGGCGTATAACTGATATATCAAACGGGGAGGAGAGGGAACACTATTGAATATTCTTATGGTTTCGGCGCCGCAGGGCAGGGGCATGGTTCCTGTAATACCCCTGGGATTGATATATATAGCTGACTCGGTCCATAACAACGGTTATAGGACAAAAATATTGGATCTTGGTTTCAGCAAAAATCCTGTAGATGATATGTTAACTGCCATAAATAAATTCGAACCCCGGGTTGTTTGTATTTCAATACGAAATGCTGCAGAAACTGAAAGATTGAATGAATTATATAAATTATACAAAGACCTTGTTGCAGCAGCTAAAAGTAAATCCATTGTTATTCTTGGGGGTGCGGGTTTTTCTATTTTTCCCCAAGAAATATTGAAATATACTCAGGCTGATATTGGAATT
>CAYYEC010000173.1:1966-7978 GCA_964470745.1 uncultured Eubacteriales bacterium
GGGGAATCAATTATAATTGATATTTTGAATGATATAAAAAAAGATAATGTAAATAATTACATAAATAAAATTATATATCCTGAAAATCTCATCAATATAAAACAATATCAGGTTACTGAAACAAGAATGAGACACTGGCGTGATTATGGGAAATACTATGCACTGGTTGGAGGAGAAGTATCCATTCAAGCCAGCCGTGGGTGCAAATACCAATGTTCGTATTGTTCCTACCCTCAAATAAATAACCATGACTTTAGATACAGAGAGCCGGAAGATATAGTTGATGAAATGAATGCATTGTCAAAAATGGAGGGAGTCAGGAAAGTATTTTTTGTAGATTCTGTTTTTAATTTTCATAATAATTATACTTTGCAATTATTTCAATTATTAATAAAAGCTTCCGAACTGAATGAAATACTTCCCTGGTCTTGTTGCTTAAATCCACTCAAAGTTGGCGAGCAATTTGCTCAATTGATGAAAATGGCCGGTTGTATTGGTTGTGACCTTGGAGTAGATTCTTTTTCCAATGCTGTTCTTGAAAAGCTTAATAAAGGCTTTGATTCGAAAGAGGCCATGTCAGCGGCACTGGCACTGGAAAAAGCCGGGGTGCCGTATAATTTGAGTCTGATTCTTGGAGGACCCGGGGAAGACACGGAAACATTGAATGAAACGATATCATGTGTAGAAAGATTAAATCCTGCTTCAGTAAATGCTTTTATTGGTGTGAGAGTTTACCCAAATACCAAACTTGAACTGGATCTTACGGGAAGAGGATTGGAATTGAGTGAAGAAAAGCTAATGATGGCAGGTAAAAATTCATTTTACCTGAGCAGTGAAGCTAAAAAGCCATTGAAAAGATTAATGAAACAATATGAAAAAAAATGGTTTTTTATTAATGCATCACTGATTGATAAATAGTGGTCGACAAAGGGGTGATTGCTTTTCTATGAATGGATTAATTGGAGTTCCACAAAAAATACTGTTGTATTACCTTAAACGAATACCATCTCCATTGACAGTCAGTTATCTTACAACATACAGGTGTAATCAACACTGCAAATATTGTGATTGGAAATCAAATGTAATTAAGGAATTGGACACAGAGCAGGCCATTTTACTTATTAATCAAATGAAGGATTGCGGGACATTTAAAATTGGGTTCAGCGGAGGAGAATGTCTGGTTAGAGATGATATCGGAGAGTTGCTTAAATGTGCAAAAGACAATAAAATAATAACAAGCATATCTACAAACGGTAGGAATGTAAACAAACACATTGATTCTATTGAAAAATATGTTGATGTTATGCAGGTTAGTATTGATGGCCCACTGGAAATACACGACAAAATGAGAGGAGCAGGGTCATATAGTGCTGCCATAGAAGCAGTACGGGCAGCGAAATCTTGTGGTGTTAATGTAGTTTCTAATACTGTTTTAACAAAATATTCAACTAAGTATATTGATTTTGTACTTGATTTGGCGAAAAAAGAAGGATTTAAGATTTTATTTCAGCCAGTATTTGATTACAAACTATCAGCTTCCGACGATATTATTGGTGATATGAGCCCAAGTAGGGAAGAAATTATTCGGGTTATGGACTTTTTAATTGAAGAAAAGAAAAAAGGAAGTCCGGTGGGAAATTCTTTTTCATTACTTAAGTACATGAAGAAAAGCTGGCCTGATGGAGGACTAAAAAAATGTCTGGCCGGCAGTTTGTTTATAACTGTTACACCTGATGGGCGAATTATACCCTGCTGCTTCCTGGAATCAAAAAGAGAATGGCCTAAAATAATAGATACAGGTTTGAAGGAATCCATGAAAAATAAAATATTAAGTGAAGAAGTAAAAAAATGTAGCGGATGCTACTGTAACGCCTATATTGAGTCTACGATGCTTTTCTCATTAAATGTTGAGGTTTGTAAAAACGCTTTACAGACAGTTCTATAAAATAATAAGAGTAAGGAAGATGAATTATGTCAAATAAAGTCTGGCTATTTATTAACCCACCTACCGGGAAATATATCAGGGAGACAAGATGCCAGGCTCCTGTAAAAGGTCTTATGGCAACAGTCCTGCGAGCGCCTGTTGATCTGGGATATATTGCTGGTGCAGTTTCAGTATTTCACAGCGAATGTTATATTAAGGATTATCCTGCAGAAAATCTGGATTGGACTGACTTTGAAAAAGACCTTGTTAAATTAAATCCTGATTATGTTGTGATTAATACTACTACCTTTTCATTGGATAAGGATCTGTTTGCCTGTAAAATAGCAAAAGAATACAATTCTAAAATAATAACTATAGCAAAAGGTGCAATTTTTTATGCTGACGGTCAAAAAATACTTGAAAATGAGAATTATCTGGATATTGCGGTTATTGATGATGAAGAGATGGGATTTTATGATATAGCTTCAGGCAAATCCCTGTCAGAAATACCGGGGATTATATTTAAAGTAAATGAAAATGTAGTAAAAAATGAAAGACGTAAACTCATTGATCTTTCTATGCTGCCTAAGCCGAGACTGGATTTGATACATCATGAATTGTATATAAGACCTGATACAGGTAAAATGCAGGCGACAGTAATGGTAGGCAGAGGATGCAGCGGTAATTGCATATATTGTGTAGCTCCGCTGGTAGGTGGAAAAAATGTACGGTATAGACCTGCCAGTGAAGTAATACAAGAAATAGAAACCTACGTTTATAAATACGGGATTGAAAATTTTTATTTTTTGGCTGATGCCTTTACATGGGATGGACAATGGGTAATGGAATTTTGCAACCAGATAGCAGAAAAAAAGATAAATATCTTATGGCTTTGTAATTCAAGAGCTGACTGCTTGCATAAAGAAGTATTAACTGCAATGAAAAATGCAGGATGTTGGGGACTTTCAATAGGGGCTGAAACCGGAAACGAGAAAATGCTTAAAAGAATTGGCAAAAATATCTCATTAAAACAGGTAGAAGATGCTGTTTCTCTTTGCAGAATGAACGGAATGGTATGTCTGGTTCATTTTATGATAGGATTTCCGTGGGATACTGAGGAAACTGTAAAGGAAACTATAAAGTTTGCAAAAAAACTGAAAAGTGGACTTATAGAGTTTAACATTGTCACACCGCTTCCCGGGACACCTCTATATAAAATTGCAATAGAGCATGGATTAATGCATGAGGATGCTGATCTGAACGGTTGTGATTACAAGAAAGCCTGTGTAAAAACCTTCGAACTTAGCGGGGATGATTTGGAACGTTTACGAAATAAGGCATTTAAAAGTCTGTACTTGAATATTGGTTTTGGAATAAGATCGTTAAGCTATATTAAATCGATAAATCAACTTGTAAGATGTTTCGTAATGTTCTTAAATAAAATATTTTTAATACTCAATCCAGACAATGCGGGGAGATCTAAAGATGAAAGTAGCACTTACTAATCCTTATCCATATTATGCAGAAGGTACCGAGAGTACAACTTATCCTCCATTAGGTATATTATATATTGGTGCATATATAGAAGAACTGGTTGATTCACTTCTCATTTATGATGGAAATGCCCTTAAAACTGATGTGGAGTGTACATTTAGAAGATTAATGGAGTTTAAGCCTGATATTATCGGTATATCGGTTAATATAGCAACATCACGTGCTGCAAGGGAATTGGCTGTAAAAATAAAAGAGAAATATTCGGAGGTTTTTATTGTTATGGGGGGACCTCTTCCAACAGCATGTCCAGACGACTGGGTAGAATATTGCGATGTGGTAATTGTTGGTGAAGGAGAAATTCCTTTTTATAAGATTGTAGAATGTAAGATAAATGGAAATGAATCTTTTATTGAAGAAGCCGGAATATTTGTTAAAGGAAAAGAAAAAACCTTCGGTGAAAGATTGGATGTTGATAATATACCTTTTCCGGCATACAGGTATTTGGAACCTGCCCTCAAATATTATTCGGATGGTGCAAGACTTAGAAGAAAGAATATGGCGCCGCTGCTGACAAGCAGAGGATGTCCGTTTAACTGCATTTTTTGTGATAAGAGTGTGATGGGTTCTGGTTTCAGACCGCGTTCACCGGAAGCTGTTATTAAAGAAATAAGATGGCTGAGAAAAGAATTCGGTGTCAATCAGCTGGATATTATGGATGACAATTTTACATTTGATATTGAACGTGCAAATAAGATATTGGATGCATTAATAGATGAAAAAGGCTATTGGGTAAATTGTCAGAATGGATTACGTGCTGACAGGCTTACACCAGAGCTTGTTAAAAAAATGAAACAGGCAGGTGTTTTTAGAGTAGGAATAGGTATAGAATCAGGAAGTCCGGATATTTTAAAAAAAATAAATAAAAGTTTAAGTCTCGAGCAGGTTAGAAAAGCGATTAAGTGGTTGAGAAAAGAAAAAATAACTGTGCATGGATATTTTATACTGGGATTTCCATTTGAAAGCGCATCAGACATAGAAAAAACGCAAAGGTTTGCAGTGGAGAGCAATCCTCATTTTGCGAATTTTTCTTTGTTTTTACCTTTCCCCGGTTCTAAAATCTACAATGAACTTAAAAACAATGGACAATTACTAAATGACAGATTAGATGAAATAAATACAGGTTTTTTTCGGGATGGTGCATCTACGAAATTGGAATATATGACTTCAGGAGAGCTTAAAGTATTATATGGTAAAACATGGAAGATTTTTTACTTTAGAGTATTTAAATTTATAGATATATTGAAAACAATCGGATCATGGCATGAATTATGCTGGGTAATGAGAATAGGACAATCTATAATAAAGAGAAATATAATAAAGTTTAAGTAAAATTTGAGGAGTGTTTGCAGTTTGCATAATGGAACAAGTGATGCTGTAATACATATAGATTGCGATGGTGAGTTGGCTTTATCAAATCACTATGGAAAAAGTTTTAGCGGTGAAAAGGATTCTGTTTATCCTGCTCTTAATTTATTCCTTGATATTTTTAAAAGAAATGGAATCAAGGCTACACTTTTTGTTGTTGGAAAAGATATTGAAAATGAATTGAAACGGGAAATAATTCAAAGGGCACTAAATGAGGGGCATGAACTTTCCAATCATACTTACAGCCATCCTGGCAGCTTTAGCAGATTAAGTACTGAAGAAAAGATTTTTGAAATAAGTAAGGCTCAGGAGATATTTAAAAGATATTTTAATCAAAAAGCTTATGGATTTAGAGCGCCGAATTTTGAAGCAGGAACAGAACTTATTGAAATATTGAACAAATTGGGTTTTGCATACGATTCTTCTTTGCTTCCAACACCCTATAGTCCTGTTATAAGACAGGTAAAGTCCATATTTAACAGACTGTGTGTACAAAAGGATATTTCTTACGGCTATTTGTCAAGTATTTTAAATTGTCTGGCCTCAAGGTATCCATATATACCTTCAGATGAAGCAATATGGAAGAGAAAAAAACAAGGTTTTGAACCTAAAAGTCTTATTGAGATTCCTGTTACAGTATCACCTGTATTAAAAATTCCGTGCCATGCAAGCTATTCTCTTGCCTATCCACTGAATATTGGCTATTTTATTACATCCATGTCAATTAGATGGGCTATTAAACATAAAATACCATTTGTGTATGTGTTTCATATAAGTGAACTGTGTGAAAATAAGGATTTATATTATCTGGAATCACGATTATATGGGAGTATACTTGATAGAATTAAGTTTGTCGAATGGTTGTGTAAGAAAGTCAGTGAGGATTTTAATTGTATTACTACTAAGGAATTGAGTAAAAAATATAATAATTTGCAATTATAAACGATAGTTAGAGCATAATTCGATGCTTTATGGAGTAGAGATAAATATTATGATTATGAAAGATATTAAAAAAATAGCTGACGTAATTATACCTGTTGTTGTATTTTCTATTTTAGCTTTCATTAGGCTAGGCGATAGGTATTTGTGGATAGATGAAGGTATCACAGCTGCATTGGGTAAAAATATAATTTCATATGGTTATCCCAAAGTTTGGGATGGTGTTAATC
>CAYYEC010000174.1:0-7976 GCA_964470745.1 uncultured Eubacteriales bacterium
TGGTAATGTTGTAACTTGATAAATATTTATCAGCATCAATGGAGTCTTGAATTTTTGTAATAAGTTTTAGTGCAGTTTCTTTATCATCATATATAATACCTGAGAATTCATCCCCACCCCATCTGGCTATAATATTTGGACTTGATAAATAGTTAGATGTTAACTCGGAAATTCTTTTAATTACATTGTCTCCAAAAACATGCCCACGAGTATCATTAATATTTTTGAAATAATCAATATCAAATGCAATGATAGTGAAGGGTATTTTACTTTGTTGGGAATCCAATATAGCTTTATCAAGATAATGATCAAAAGCTCTTCTGTTTAAAATGCCTGTAAGCTGATCAGTTTGTGCCATGTTGATTAACTGCTTTTCATTTTTACGAATTAAACCAGTAACAATAAATAAAACAATAAAAATAACAATGAGCATTATTATCGCGCCATTAATCAATTGCTTATGGAAAGATTTTAATAAAACCGATGTATCTTTTTTGATAATTAAATACCAGTCAAATTCTTTAATGTACCTTGTAATCAGATATCCATCAACTCCATTACTATCAACAATAAAGCTAAGCATTTCTGTCTTATTATTTATAATCTCAGGTTTAAGCTTTGCAAACTCTTTTTGATTAAATAAATTTACTTTTTCAATTAAGCTGCTATCTGTATGCGCTTGAATAAGTCCATTCTTGTCTACAAGAAATGCTTCTAGATTAAAATTTGTTTCATAAAAGTTTAACAGCTCCTGTACCTTTTTCATTTTGATTCCAACACCAGTTACACCTAAAAAATTACCATTTTGATTATATATCTTACAATTTATAAATACAGTTAGTAAATGATTATCAACCTCATCCTGATCAACATCAAGTTCATAAACGTTCCCTCTATTAATAAAATCGTAGTACCAAACGTCATGTGAATCTTCTTTACTAACTTTTTTGAAAATTCCATCAAAATGATAATAATTACCACTTTGGTCTGAAACAAGAAACACAGAATCATAATCATATTTTTTCTTTATACCATTTAAATAATTTAAAAGCTCATTTTTATCCTTATGCTCCTCATCTTTTAGCCAATCAATGACAAAAGAATCATTTGCCATAGTAAGTGATACAAAAATAGGCTTCACTATTTCGTTATTAATTTCAGAAAAAATATTTGTAGATGTTAATCTTGAAATGTTTTTAATGTTATCTTTTATAATTTTACTATATGTGTAATAATTAATTAATCCCATTGTAACAAAACCAAGTATTATTATTGCAGCAATTATAATACTAATTGATGTTTTTAAGTATTTGCTCATTACTTTGTATCATCACCATTTCTTAATAATTATTCTTTACATAATAATTATAGAATAATTCTAACTATTATTCTATATATAAGCGCACAAAAATAAAATGCAAAATCTTTTGTGCGTTATATATACTATATTTTTCTTTTTAAATAATACTCTTCTGGAGTTAAATATCCATTTGATTCATGAATTCTTTGCCTATTATAAAATATTTCAACATATTCAAAAACAGCTGCACACACTTTTTCTCGGGTTCTAAAGGTTCTATCAGCAAGCCATTCATATTTTATTTTTCCCCAAAATGCTTCCATAGGAGCATTATCCCAGCAATTACCTTTTTTAGACATACTACAGATATATACATACTTTTTAATTAACTTTTGGTACTCTTTGGAACAATATTGCGACTCTCTATCTGAATGTAACAATGATTTCTTGGTTGGGGTAAAATGGGGGTAAAATTAAAGGGTTTCATCTGAAACCCTGGTATCCCGAGAGGGGATCGAACCCCCATCAGTGGAACCGGAATCCACTACCTTATCCATTAGGCCATCGGGACGTGTTTTGTTTCCTATTATAACTCATTATGTGAAAAATTTAAATAGCAAATTTTGAAATACACTTAATATCACAAATCCCTTAGAGAGCATGAATTCAATAGCTATTAAAATAAGATTGCTCCACAGTATAACTAAAAAGAAAATAATATACTTATGTAAAAAGTGTAAGTTAAAAATAGTACTTATTCCTCTTGTAATTAGGGCTCCTACCCAGAATGGTTCTATTATAAGAAATAAATTAAAAAGAACATATATTATCTTACTTTCCGGACTCTTATTGGCAAAAAACAATAGTACACTAAAAATAGGAACAAATAAAAAATGTGAAAGGATATATACCTTCATAACTCTTATTCTAAAATTTTCAATTCTCTCAAATTCACCCAGTTTCTTTAATCGTCTTGCTATGTCCGATAAAGGGATGGCAAAGCAAATGACATCAATAAATCCTATAATAACTAAAAATAAAAGTACTATCAAACTATTTATTATAATCATGTTTAAGGGCTTATTAAAATAATCTTTAAAATATTCATTAATTGGTAAAAAAACGTCTACTCCTCCTACAATTAGAATCCCAATAATTAGTGTAACTATATTAGCTGTTGTCTTTTCATATAACCATTTAGGTAATAATACAATATTTAATAATTTTTTAAAACTCATTATTTTCTCCTTTGTATTGATAGTTAGCAAAATAAATCGAATCACAAATTTGCGACTCGATTTATAACATATGTATAAAAATTTTATTTATTTATATCTACAAAAATTTTTTCTCCATCTTTTATCATGCCCAATTTTTCCCTGGCAATTTTCTCTATATATTCCTCAGTCAAAACGACCTTCTTCTCTTCTTCTAATTCCATATTCAACTTTTTTTCCTTTTCAATCTTTAAATCAATCTCAGCTGTTTTCGCATATAGTATATCCAGCTGTTTTTGCTGTCCAATAAATATCCGACCAAAATAAAGACCACAAACTATAATGATTACCAATCCAATTATGGATTTTTTCCCTTTGTTCACTGCTTTAATCCCTCACATATATAATAATACCTTAGCATTTCTTTCTATAATTTTTTTATTATATACTTATTTTATTCTACGGTAAATAATAAAACTCCTTCTATTTTTAAATTTTTCTTTTTATTTTCTTAAATAATTTATTTACATTTAAAACTTTTTTCAATCCATTTTTGAATATTCTTTTACTCTTCCTAGTGATTTTAAAAAGCTCTTTAAAAATAAACCCTAAAGGAATAGCTAGAAATCTTACTAGTATTCTTATAGGGTATGTAAGAATATTCCATATTGTATAGAATATTTTATATATAATTTTTATAATAAATAGTGATATAGCCATAACTATTTTGCTAAATATAACTGAATATAATGTAACTCCTAATATTGTCCCAAGAAAAATATACCCTCTTATCTCTCCATCATTACCATAGTATACAACCCCAAACATAACAATAGCTACAATAATCCAAAAAATCAAATCTTCAAAATAAATGAATATGGCACTAGTTTTAATAGCTTTTCTTTTTATTCTGAATATATCATATAAAAATGCAATTACAGCACCGCCAATTAACGAGCATAGAAAAATATACGCTTCAATATTTAAAGTAATGAGCAAAATACATCACTAACCCTCTATTTAAAAATTTTACTTAAAAAGCCTCCACCGCCTCTAGAACTATCTCTATCACTATACTCACAGCTAATAATTTCACCTTCAACACTTAATTCCGAGTTATCTATATTAAGCTTATTTATATGTAAATCATCTCCTCTAATAATTAATACACCTAGCTCTGTATCTACAATTATAGTTTCCTCATTAAAACTCTCAACATCAATTACTCCAGATATACTCAATTTCTCTCTGTTTTCAATAATGATATTCTGTATCTTTGGCTTGGATACTCGTTTCTCTTCTATCATCTTTTCACTTCCTCTCAAAATACTTTAGCTTTCTCAAAATATATATATGCATGTACAATAAAAAAAAGACCTAAAAATAAGGGAAACCATTTGTGACGGGGAAGTGTCCCCTATTATAAATGATTTCCCTTATTAAAATTTCTGTTTTTATTTCAGCTCATACATTTCTTTCGAATCTGCTTTTGATACATGTTCAGATATATTTTTCACTTCAATCTTAGTTATGTTTTCTCCAAATCTAATTTCAATTATATCTCCAACTTTAACTTCATTTCCAGCCTTCGCTATTTTTCCGTTAATCTTTACTCTTTCTTTGTCGCAAGCTTCATTTGCAAGTGTACGTCTCTTAATGATTCTGGATACTTTTAAAAATTTATCTATCCTCATATATGGTGCCCCCTTTATTATCAGTTTTGGGCAGAAGACGGTTCTGTATCCAGATACTAGCTGGATACAAAACCGTCCCCTGCCCAAAAGATTGGTCGATATTTATTCATTAACCATATCTTTTAAAGCTTTTCCTACCCTGAAAACAGGTACTTTTGATGCCGGAATAGTTATCTCTTCTTTAGTTTGAGGATTTCTACCTTTTCTTTCTGCTCTATCTCTCACTTCAAATGACCCAAATCCAACCAACTGAATTTTATCTCCTTTTACCATTGCCTCTTCTACAGCTTCAATAAAAGCATTTAATGCTTTCTCAGCATCTTTTTTTGACAAATTACTTTTTTCACTCATACTGGCTATTAATTCGCTCTTGTTCATTTATACAACCTCCTATAAATTGTTTTTTACTTTTGCTTTTTCCCAGAGCTTGTCCATTTCCTCCAGACTCATTTCCTCAAGTTTCTTACCTTTTTTTTCACTCTCCCTTTCTATATATTCAAACCTCTTTATAAATTTGTTGATTGTACCTGTCAGAGCAGTCTCAGGCTGGACTTTTAAAAACCTTGCAACATTTACAATTGCAAATAGTGAATCTCCCAATTCATCTGTTATTCTTTCCATATTTTCACTCTTATATACCTCTTCTAACTCATCAATTTCTTCTCTTACTTTTTTAAATGCATCATCAACATGATCCCAATCAAAACCTACCTTTGCAGCTTTTTCTTGAATCTTATAGCTTCTCATTAAGGAAGGTAAAATTGGAGGTATATCCTTTAGAACTTGCGTATGACTTTTGATACCCTTTTCTTTCTTTTTTATGGACTCCCAGTTATCCACCACATCGTCAGCAGTATCCGCTTTAGCATCGCCAAACACATGAGTATGTCTGGAAACCATCTTTTTACTTATACCATCAATTATATCATTTATATTAAAGATATTTGCCTCATCTGCAATTTGTGCATGAAACACAATCTGCAGCAGTAAATCTCCAAGCTCTTCACAAAGCTTGTCCTTATCTTTTAAATCAATAGCCTCTAGCACCTCATAGGTCTCTTCAATTAGGTATTTTTTTAGGCTCTCATGGTCTTGCTCTCTATCCCAGGGACATCCATTTTCACTTCTTAAATGCTTCATAATCTCTATCAAATCCATAAAACTATATTTTTCCTTAATCATATATTTTCTCATCTCCTAATTTATTAATTCTTGAGAAGACCTATCTTCATCAATAATTCACTAATTTCCTGACCATGTGGAATTGCTACAAAGTCTTTCTTATCAACTCCACCTATTATAAGTATTATAAATACATAAATAACTACACATAATAATATTGTTCCCAAAGTAGCAAATGAATTATTTTCTAAATATCTAAATAGCACTTTATATAAATAATACCCAGATATACCCATAATACTAGAAGCTGCCAATGGTTTAATTATAAAATTATATATACTTAAATTCAATCTTAAATTTTTCTTTAGTAAATAATAATTAAATAAAGTCGCTACCATATAGCAGATTATAGTCCCATATATTGCTCCCTTTATATTTATGTGAGGTATTGGTACTAAAATAAAATTTATAATGAGTTTTACAACAGCACCTATCAACAAGCTGAATGCCGGAACCATTACCTTGCCCAAACCTTGTAATACTCCGGATAGAGTTTCAGTTAATCCAATAAATATTATTGTAAATGAACTAAGTACTAATAGATATGCCCCTTCATTTGAGTTTGGGAATAACATAGATAAAATAGGTTGTGATAATACAGCTATTCCAATTGTTGCAGGGAATGCAATTAACGTAGTTATTCTTAAAGATGTACATATTTTATCTGATGCGGCTTTAAAATTCTTTAGAGCTATAGATGAAGATATTACAGGTACTAAGCTAGTTGCTAAAGCTACATTTATTGTAACAGGAAAATGAGTTAATACATAGCACTTTCCCGTAAGAATCCCATAAAGTTCATTGGCTTCTATATTTGTAAAGCCTGCTTTTTCAAGTTGTCCCATAATAGTTGCAAGGTCAATTAGATTGGAAATAGTCAATATTCCCGCACCTATTGAAATAGGTATAGAGAGTTTTATTATATTTTTAATTATTCTAAATACAGGTTCTTGGTTTTTTTTTGTTTTATATTTATTTATATTATTCCATAATTGACGCTTTCTTTTATTGTATAAATTAAATAAATACGCAAAACCTATAGCCGCACCTATTGTCGTTCCTAAAGTAGCACCTGCAGCCGAATACTCAACACCATATGGTAAAAGTAAATATGCCAATCCAATTGTAAGAACAGTTTTACCCACCTGCTCGATTATCTGAGATCTTGCTTGTGGCCCCATGTCCTGCATACCTTGAAAATACCCCCTAAAAACGGCCATTAACGATACGAACAAAATTGTTGGGGCCAATGCCATCATTGTATATGTTGTTCTCTGATTTGAAATGAGTACTGCTATATATTTTGAACTGATAAAAAACAAAGTAGATATTGAAATGCCTATGGAGAATAGTAACCAAAATGAAACTTTAAATATTTTGTGAGCACCTGAATAATCTTTTACTGCTGATTTTTCCGCTACCAGCTTTGAAATAGCTGCTGGAAATCCCGTAGTAGAGAATACGTATAGTATTAAATATACCTGATATCCTGCTCCATAAATACCATTTCCCTCATCTCCATAACCAGACATGTTTGTTAGGATAACTCTATATATAAATCCCACCAGTTTTACCACTATTCCTGCAACAGTTAGAAGTACTACCCCTCTTATAAATGATTGCTTCTTACTCAAGTTCTTACTCCTGAAAAGTTGTTTTCATATGTATTTATATTATTGCTTGCTAATTTAAATTACAACATTTTAGAAAAGTGAAAAGGGACGGTCTTTTGATACATATAAATGTACCAAAAAACCGCCCCTTTTCACTTTTTCTCTTTTATTGCTCCATTTGTTTTCCCAAAAATTCTGCTGCTGTTTGAGCAAGTTTAGCTTCAATTTCACCCATATGCACATTGGGATCCTGAGACAGAAATATTACTGCACCTATTGGGTCACCTTCTGATACTATTGGAGATATTACTTGTGAAGAATACTTTCTATCTCCTGTATCATCAGCTAAAATAGAAATCGCCTTATCATCTTGCGATTTAACAAGAAGAGTATTTTTATCTGAAATTATTCTTTCTACTTCTGCACTTAGATTCTTATCTGCAAATTCTTTCTTTGTTGCTCCTGAAACGGCTATAATAGTATCTCTATCAGCAACACATGTAACATGTCCACTTGTTTTATGAAGAGATTCTGCATACTTGACAGCAAACTCACTTAATTCTCCAATTGGTGAATATTTTTTTAGAATTACTTCACCTTCTCTATCTGTAAATATTTCTAAAGGGTCACCTTCCCTTATTCTTAAAGTTCTTCTTATCTCCTTTGGTATTACAACTCTTCCTAAATCGTCTATCCTTCTAACTATGCCCGTTGCTTTCAATTTTTACTACCTCCTTAAATTGATTTGATTGTTTAATACTTTTATTATTGTTTATTTATTGTTTTTTTATACATTATATGTTAATTATAAAAATATAAAAAAAAAGACTCACAAGGAATCTTTTTTTTGAAAACCATCTGTTAAAATATCGAATTTTAATTAATTGTAATTGAATCAAATACTTTAGTGTTATATACTAAATCAAAGTTTGATTCGCCTTTCCAGCTTTCTAGTTGTTCAGTATACTTA
>CAYYEC010000175.1:0-946 GCA_964470745.1 uncultured Eubacteriales bacterium
AGTGAATACTGTCCTGTAGGCAGTGTAGAAGGTAATCATACTATGAAATTCAATTGCACAAAACCCTGTAATTTGGAAAAATTTAAAATAAAAGATCGAATGGGGATTTATTTTCCTGTAATTTGTGATAATATTGATTGTAGAAGTACTATCTTAAATTCAAAGCCATTATTTTTACTAGAAGATTTGTCACAAATTATTAATGCTGGAATAGACATTATAAGATTAAACTTTTTTGATGAGAATTCAAAGGATATTAAAGAAATTGTAAATTTATACCGAAATATAATTGAAGGAAATAAAGAGTATTTTTCAACCTACAGCGTTATAATTGAAAAAATAAAAAATCAAGGGTTTACAAAAGGACATTATTTTAGGGGAATATAAACTAGTTGAGGTTAAGACTGAGATAGAGATAAAGATAGAGATAAAGGTTATGTTAATAGCTTAAGGTCAATTGCAAATGACTGGCTACGAAATTATGGGGGTAGATCTAGTATGGAAATTGAAGTAAAAGTAGAAATTTGTAGAGATGGTGCAGTACTACCTAAATACGCAAGAACTGGGGATGCCGGTATGGATGTATGCGCAGCAGAAGAAATACTTTTAGGTCCAGGAGAAACTATAGGAGTGCCTACTGGCTTAAAATTAGCTATTCCAGAAGGATATGAAATACAAGTAAGACCACGAAGCGGTGTATCAATAAGAACACCCATTAGAGTTTCTAATTCACCAGGCACAATTGACTCAGGATACAGGGATGAGCTTGGAATAATTTTAACAAATACATCAGAAGTATGTAGTTATAATGGTGATGAATATCTTACACTTGATACAGCAGGTAATAGAAAAGGAATTTATTTAATCAAGCAGGGTGAAAGGATTGCACAATTGGTATTACAGAAGGTACCTAGAATGACCTTTAAAGTAGTTGATTCAGTACAGG
>CAYYEC010000175.1:956-7961 GCA_964470745.1 uncultured Eubacteriales bacterium
AAAGAATAGAGGTGGGGGGTTCGGCTCTACAGGGATATAGTAAAAAACAATTTACAATTTTCATTAGACAATGTACAATTATAGAGTAGAATTCAGCAGTATGAATGAAATTTATAATAAAGCAGTGGAGGGCACATCTTGGAGATAAGCATTAAGAAGGCAATTATACATATATTAAATAGAGATTCTTCTGAGCCTATTTTTAGTGAATTCGAACTGGAAATTAATGAGGATATATATGAGCTTTTGTATAAACATATTATTAAATCTGTTAATGATGATGAAGCTAGAAAAGCTATGTTTAAACAAGGCAGAAATATAATTTTTGAAGTTTGTAATAAGATGGTTAGGGAACAGGGATATTTTTTGGAAGGATCAAAGGAAATAGCTATTCAACTGTTTAAAGCTATGAAGACCAATAATAATATATCCTCTACGGATTTAATTATTTGTTGGTATGAAAGTGATGGGGATAATAGCATTGCCATATTCAAAATGGATTATAACACTACATTTGTACATGATGTAAAAAAAGTAGATGAAAAATTTAAGATATCCATACTAAAGCAGGAAATAAGTCTTCCAGGAGTTAACCAGAGAATTCAAAAATGCGCCTTTATAAATGATAGTAGAAGTTCTCACGAGTATGATTTAATTATTTTGGATAATCAGATGAATAAAAAGAATGAGGAAGATAGTATAGCTCAATTTTTCCTAGAAACTTTTTTAGGTGCTGAACTAATCCTGGATAATAAACAAAAGACGAAAATATTTAAGACTGAGACGGAAAATTGGATTAAAAGTAAATCAAAAGAGGGAGAGAATTCTGTTGAGGAAATTCGTGAAATTGTATATAGTGCAATGCATGACGAAGATGAGATAGATATTGAATCCTTTACTCAAAGAGCTTTTGGAAATAAGCAGGACTTAAAGCAAGAATATATAAGTAATTTACAGGATAAAGGCTTTAATGATAAATCATTTGAAGTAGATAAAGAGTGGGTAGATAAAAAGCTCAGCAAAATAAGATTAAAAACAGAAACAAATATTGAAATTGTTTTAGATTATGAAGCATTTAATGATAAAAACAAGTTTGAAGTTGTTAAGAATGCAAATGGTACTAAGAGTATTTTGATAAAGAATATAAATAATATTTTTGAAAAATAAAATATTGACTTCTTTAATTTATTTAGGATAATATATATATGTAGTTAAATTAAGAAAGGAAAAGGTATGTATAGATGAGGAATAACTAATGAAGGATATTTAGTCAAATCAATATTGACACAATGTTAAATTAATGATTTTAACATTATTATATCCAGAAGGGTTATTTTTCAATTGCTATGATTACCTTTAAATTATAATTGACTATTTTGTGTTTACATAAAATAGTACCAAATTTTTACAAGATAGTTTAAACTCTTATTTTTATTCTTATATATGTTGCATAAGCGGAGTCATTGGGCCGGTTCGAGTGCTTCCGTAGCGGATGTATAATTAGAATATGGGTAATTTAACAATTCAACAAATAATCTTCTCTGGAATTAACGAGGAGGTTTTTTTATGCTTATTTTGCACGGACAGGATATAAAAAAATATTATGGTGATAGATTAATACTGGATATTAAAGATATAAAAGTTTATAGTAATGATAAAATTGGAATTGCAGGTCTTAATGGAGCAGGTAAAACTACTTTATTTGAAATTTTATCAGGTAATATTGAACCTGATGAAGGAAATATCAAACTTTTCGCAGACTATTCTTATATAAGGCAATTTGGAAGAGAGCAAATGGATATTGATGGAAGAATTGCAAAAGAGCTAAAAGTGAGAGGGAAAAGCACTGAACACATGAGTGGGGGTGAAGAGACCAGATATAAAATAGCACAGCAGCTTAGCCGAAAAAGTAGTATTATACTTGCAGATGAGCCTACCAGTAATCTGGATATGGAAGGCATCACATTGGTTCAAAAAAAGCTAATTGAGTACAAAAGAGCAATACTTTTGATATCTCATGATAGGGAGTTAATGGATACTGTGTGTAATAAGGTACTAGAAATAACTGATGGAAAAATTAAATTATATTCTGGAAATTATAGCTCTTACAAAAAGCAAAAGGAGATGGAGATAGAAAGACAAAAGTTTGAGTATAATGAGTATATATCTGAGAAGAAAAAACTGGAGGCAGCAATAACAGATAGGAGTGTAAGAGCAGATAAAATAAGAAAAGCTCCTAAAAGAATGGGCAATTCCGAAGCCCGGCTAGGTAAAAGAAGATCTACTGAAATTCAGAAAAAGCTAAGAAATACTGTAAAATCTATTGAAACACGTCTTGAAAAACTTGAAATAAAAGATAAAGCAGAGTTTAATAAAAATATTAAAATGGAATTTAAAAGTATAAATGAACCAGTAAGTAAGTTTTTAGTTAAAGGGAAAAATTTAAAATTAGCTTTTGCAGACCGCATATTATTTGATGGGGTTGAATTTGACTTAATTAAAGGGACAAAAACAGCCTTAATCGGAGAGAATGGGAGTGGGAAGACTACCCTGTTAAAAATGATTATATCTGAAGATAAAAATATTGAGATTGCACCAGATGTTAGAATTGGATATTTCAGCCAGAAGCTTGATGTTCTAAATAATGATGAAACTATTTTACAGAATATTATGAATGAGAGCATTCAGTCTGAATGGATTGCACGTACAGTTTTAGCACGATTATTATTTAAAAGAGAAGATGTCCATAAAAAAGTAGGCATATTAAGTGGGGGTGAAAAAGTTAAAGTATCTTTTGCCAAATTACTTGTCTCACACTGTAATTTATTAATTCTTGATGAGCCAACAAATTATCTGGACTTATTTTCTATTGAAGCACTGCAAGAAGTATTAAGTGAGTACAAAGGTACTATACTCTTTGTTTCACATGATAGACGGTTTGTAGACGTGATATCAGACAGAATAATATTTATTAATAGATTGAAAACTACAACCTTTGAGGGTAATTACAGTCAATATTTAGATAAAGAAAAACAGATGGAGAAAAAGAATAATGTAGAAATAGAAGAAATGATATTAAAAATGCGATTGGCTAAAATTTCTTCTGAGCTATCAATGCCTAAAAAAAATAGCAATATAGAAGAATTAGATAAAGAATATAAAAGGCTTCTAATGAAAATTAAATATATGAAAAATTAAGAACATATAAATATCCGGGGAGTTGTGAACATTTTCATAACTTCCTGGTTATTTACAATAAAAAAGTGATATACTTATATTGTAACTACATATGTGTTTTTATGAAGTGAAAAAACTGTATTAGGGGGAAAGTAACATGCAAAAGCGAAAATTTGGTAAAACAGGACTTGAGGCTTCGTTACTTGGATTTGGAGGCTTTCATTTACTTGAAATCGAAGGTAAAGAAGCAGAATATCTACTTAACAGATATTTAGATGCTGGTGGAAATTATGTTGAAACAGCGGCGTCTTATGGAGATGGAGAATCAGAAATAAAAATTGGTAAAGCAGTTGCCTCAAGAAGAAATGAGTATATTCTTGCTTCTAAAACAGGAGATAGAGATAAAGTTGGCTGTATTCAAAGCATAGAGAGAAGTTTGAAGAATTTAAAAACTGATTACATTGATTTAATAATAATGCATGCTGTCGGGACTATGGAGGATTTAGACAAAATTTTAGGACAAGGTGGAGCTTTAGAAGGAGCTTTAGAGGCTAAAAAAGCAGGTAAAGTAGGCCATATTGGTATTTCTATGCATGGTCAGCCTGATGTATTAATTAAGGCACTTAATTCCTATAATTTCGAGGCAGTAATGTCAACTATAAACTATTATGACAGATTTAATTTTCCAGAGATAGAAGAGAAATTAATTCCGTTAGCTAATGAAAAAGGTGCTGCAATTATCCTGATGAAGCCTGTTGCTGATGGACTTTTATGGAAGTCTTCACCAGAAGCATTTCGCTTTGCCATGTCACAACCTGTTTCTGTTGTAGTCGCAGGAATGAATACCCGGGAAATATTGGAGAATGATATAAGATTTGCGGAGGAATTTACTCCAATGACAGAGAATGAGAAAGAAGAGTTGTTTACTAATGCGGTTGAATTGGGAAATTATGTGTGTAGGCAATGTGGAAAATGTCTTCCTTGTCCTGAAAATATTACAATATCAGAAATTTTTAAATATGAAGGTTATTTTGATAGACAAATGAGAGACGGAATAGTAAGAGACTCTGCTCAGTTTGCTTTACGAGATAGATTAAGGTTCTGGTTTGGAAATAATAAAATGGCAATGGATAGATACCAAAATCTTGAAATCAAAGCTGACAAGTGTACTGAATGCGGAGAATGCATGTCAAAATGTCCATATGGTATAGATATAATTCGGAAACTAAAGATTGCTGATTACAAATTAAGTGGGAAGAAATATTTTTAACAGATATATTTAACTCATTAGCTATACTAAACGCGTAAATGATTCTATATTAAATTAATAATGATATTTGTGGGCTTAATGAGTTTTATAGGTGTAGATTTCGTGCAAGTTAAATTAAATGTAGAATCATTTTTACGCGAAATCTATACTAATTGCCTTGAGGATCTATTCTGGTTCATAGATTGACACGCTAATGCTGATAATGACATAGTATGAATTAAAATTAAAATGTAAACTTTATTGCTACAAAAAGGGAATTATGTTATAATATCAGATGGAATTTGTGTATACTAAACGTACAAATGATTCTACATTAAATTAATAATGATATTTGTGCGTTTAATGAGTTCTATAGGTGTAGATTTCGCATAAGTTAAATTAAAATGTAGAATCATTTACGCGAAATCTATAGTACAGCAAATAAAAAATGATTAAGACAAACATAGTTAAAAGTATGTTTTGTCTACAATAAAGGAGTTTATTGATTTATGGGTTTATTTAACGATTGGAAAGAATTGGCCAACAAAGAGAGGTTACAGTCAGAATATGATAGCTTTTGGCAAACATACCTTGAAAAAGAAAAGGAAAATTATGAATATTTACTTGAAAACCATGATTCAGTTGTTACAGGAAAAGTAAGTGAAGTCGCAGAAAAATTTGATATGGATAATGTTACACTTGCTGGATTTTTAGATGGTATAAATACAAGTTTAGTTGAAATGATTGATTTAGATGAGATTAACGAAGATAGTGAACTAAATCTTGAAATAGATTATGAAAAATTATACTACAATATGTTAGATGCAAAAGCTAACTGGCTTTATAGTTTACCACAGTGGGACGATGTATTAAGTAGTGAAAAAAGAGATGAAATTACAAAACAATTTAAAGCTGAACATACAGCTGTAAGAACAAAAGTTGGAAGAAATGATCCATGTCCGTGTGGAAGTGGAAAGAAGTATAAGAAGTGTTGTGGATAATTAAAAATATGAATAAAAAATGGGTATTAGATAGGCTAATACCCATTTTTTATTCATATTTTATTGTTTCAATAATGTTTAGCTCTGCTACATTAAATATAGTGCTTATAAGCATAAAAAAATGATATGGAGACAGACTATGGAAGAGATAATGGAATAATAGAGACAAATAAAGAAGTATTTTAGAGATAAATTAAATTTATTGGATTTTTCTTGACAGTTTATGAAGAGTGTATTAAAATAATATGGTGTCGCAGTTTGGCTTGGGGATTTTATCCTGTGAAGCATAAGAATAAGTAGTATAAAACATAAGTTTGACTATTGTATGCTGTGAGATATATATAATTTTAAGATATTTTAAGGAGGTTAGACTATCCATGAAATCTTTTATGGCTAAAGGTGAAACAGTTAGTAGAAAATGGTATGTTGTGGATGCTGAAGGTAAAGTACTTGGTAGATTGGCAAGTGAAGTTGCAAAGATATTAAGAGGTAAGAATAAACCTGAATATACACCACATGTTGATACAGGTGACTTCGTAATTGTTCTAAATGCAGACAAAATTGTATTGACTGGTAAGAAATTAGACCAAAAACTTTACAGACATCATTCAATGTATCCAGGTGGATTAAAGGAAATGAAATATAGACATTTTCTTGAGAAAAAGCCCGAGAAGGTTATTGAACTTGCTGTAAAGGGAATGCTCCCACACAACAGTTTAGGTAGAGCAATGTTTAGAAAGCTAAAAGTTTACAAAGGTTCTGAACATGAGCATCAAGCACAAAAACCTGAAGTTTTAGAACTTAATATTTAAGTTGAAGGGAGGATGAATATAAATGGCAAAGGTACAATATTACGGAACAGGTAGAAGAAAAAAATCTGTAGCAAGAGTAAGACTTATTCCTGGAGAAGGAAAAGTTACTATAAATGAAAGAACAATTGATGATTTCTTTGGTTTGGAAACTTTAAAAGTTATAGTAAAACAGCCATTAGTTCTTACAGATACACTCAATAGATTTGATGTAGTATGTAAAGTTCAAGGTGGAGGATTTACTGGTCAAGCTGGTGCAATCAGACACGGAATTTCAAGAGCTTTATTAAAAGCTGATGAAGAATTAAGAACTGTACTTAAAAAAGCTGGTTTCTTAACAAGAGACCCAAGAATGAAAGAAAGAAAGAAATACGGACTCAAAAAAGCAAGAAGAGCTCCACAGTTCTCAAAGAGATAAAAAGGTTCAAAATCAGAAATCCCCAAACCTGCGTGGCTTTGGGGATTTGTTTATTTTTAAGAACCCATAAAAAGTGGTCAAATTTCAGAGGTAATAGACAAGTAATAGACAAGTGATAGACAAAAAAATTTAAAAAATTAAATAAGGTCAATAGCCTTTTTCAATTCTTCAATTTAACATAGCATAAAGGCCATTGTAAAGTTCATAAAAAGTTCACTTACAATTTATTATATCCCCAAATATGATCTACCTGTACTTCCTTCCATTACCCCTTACAAGAAGATTATTCATGAGTAATCTTATCCATTGGCACCTCCAAAAAACTAAAGTAGTCATTTTAAAAAACTTGTA